>CAZPBV010000243.1:0-5406 GCA_964584675.1 uncultured Bdellovibrionales bacterium | reverse complement strand
GGGGGCTCGAAATGGTGGTCAACGAGTCGGGGCAAAGTAACGTGGCCTTGCTGGAAGCAAACCGATTTAATCGATTTGCCGGGCTCATTGACCCCTATGTATTGAAGGACCAGGAGCTGACGCTTAAGGGCGAGCCCATTGACGCAAATTCAATAGGGGTAGAAATTGATCCCCCGCGGAATGTGCCATGCCTCGAATCTCGAGCAGCTTTGCTTAGTCATGAGGAGCTTACCAAAGTGAAGTCCGAGTCGGACCAGGCCCAGGCGTCTCAGCGCTTGGAAAAGCTTTTAGCGGAAGCTCCCTCTCTGAATGGACTTAAGGGAGTTTTGCTTCTTCGGATTGAGGCCTCTGAACTGATAGGCCTTGACTTCAGTAGAGGGGCTGGACAAACAGCAGTCAAGGTCATTCGGCCGCTTAAACAAGTAGATCCAGAACGCCCGATTTGTATCATCGAAACGGTCAAATTGAACCATTAGCCGTCATCTCAATCCTCTCGGCTTTACTGGTGCGTTTACGCAGTTGAAATTTCAAATCGACCCCGTCAAAAGGAAAATGTTTCCGGAGTTGCGACTTCAGGTGTCTCACGTAGGACGGGCGAATCTCTTTAGGATGATTAAAAAAGAGCACAAAGCGCGGCGGAGAAACACTTACTTGAGTCGCGAAAAAGAGCTTCACCGGTTCTCCTCTTACGACCGGCGGTTGACGATGACGCAGCGCTGCCTGCAAGACATCATTGAGGGATGAAGTTGAGACTCTTATTCGAGTACTCTCGTACACCTTGCGAGCGGCCTGTAGTACCGCCGGACAGCGGCGCCCTTGTAGAGCGGAAACAAATAGAATAGGAGCATAGGGGGCAAATGGAAGGGATCGCCGTATCGTGTCGCTGAACTGCTTGACCGTACGATGGTCCTTGGGAACGGCATCCCATTTATTTACCACCACGATAAGGCCAGTTCCCCGTTCATGAATCAGCTCCGCGATCTTCTGGTCTTGGTCAGATGGTCCTCCGCAAGTTGCATCAATGACAAGAACCGCCACATGAGCACGCGCCAACGAGCGCAAGGTTCGCAAATTGCCGAAACGCTCAATAGTGCCATCATCCACTCTGGCCTTCTTTCGGAGTCCGGCCGTATCAACAAGCACATAGTCACGGCTGTCTCTTGTCAGAGGGATATCAATGCTGTCGCGGGTGGTGCCGGCTACTTCTGAAGTGATAACTCTATCCTCCCCAAGAATTCGGTTGACGAGCGTGGATTTACCCACGTTTGGTCGGCCAAGAATAGCTACCTTGATAGGAGCATTGTCATCATGTGCCAAGGCGGCATCCTGTTGCTCACTTTCGACGGATAGCGCGCGTCGAAATTTTGTATCATCCCCAATGCGTCTGTTCAGTCCAAGGTCCTCATAGATAGCGCTTACTAACGACTTGATTCCCTTACGGTGAGCGGCGCTAATGCAGAGCACGTCATCTAACCCTAACTGATAAAATTCTGCCGTCAAAATTTCATTGAGCGGCTTTTCACACTTATTAACGACCCACCGAACGCGCTTCCCGGAACGGCGCAGAATATCAACGACCTCGGAGTCGAGCGGATGCGGCCCCGAAATTCCATCGAGTATGCCGAGGACGAGATCCGCCTCCTGCAATGCCGCCTCCGTTTGTTGTCGAACTCTTTCCCTAAATTGCCCATCCTCTTCTCCAACGAGCCCCCCTGTGTCCACAAGAGTAAAAGGATCTCCTAAATGCTCAATAAGAGCATAGTGTCTATCCCGAGTAACCCCAGGGCTGTCCTCGACTATTGCAACGCGCTTTTGTGCGAGTGCGTTGAAGAGTGTCGACTTGCCGACATTTGTTCGGCCTACAATGGCAACGAAAGGAACGCTTGTTTTCATACCGCGTGCACCTTAGCCTTATCTTGATTCCGAAGACTCGGTTTGCTTGTCGTCTTTGGAAAGGACAAAGAATTTTTGGTCGATAGAGTCCCCTCCCTGTAGTCGCGCAAGCGCCTCAGCCGCAGCGGCCTGCTGGGAGGCCTTCTTGGTTGGGCCGCTGCCTCTCCCCACTACCTGCCCATCGACTTGTACCACTGAAACGAAGGTCGGAGCATGCTCTGGTCCCTGTACACACTCCAAAAGGTAGCTTGGTGCGCTACTACCGGCTACATGGAGAGCCTCCTGCAGCTCCGTTTTGGGGTCGGTAGGAGTTACATTTTTCAGCCTCTCATGAAGGAGAGACTTGACGCAGGAGAATACCGTCTCATAGCCGCCCTCCTTGAAAATGGCGCCCATCAATGCTTCAAAAACGTCCGCCAAGATTGACGAACGATCAGCTCCGCCGCTCGCAAGTTCGCCACGGCTCAGCTTAAGATAGGGGCCCAAATTCAGGCTGCGTGCGACCTCGGCTAAGCTCGCGGTGTTTACAATAGCAGCTCGCATTTTTGAAAGCTCGCCCTCCCGCGCATCCGGATACAGATCGAGCAGAAGTTGCGCCACTGCCAAATCAAGAACAGCATCCCCAAGAAATTCCAATCGCTCGTAATCGTTCTTTGCGTGCTCACCGTCCGACGGGGAGGCGCGTGACTGTACCGACCGGTGGGTGATGGCACGCTCGAGATTTGCTCTCTTTGTAAAGTTATAGCCAATCGCCCTCTCCAACGCTGGATAGTGCTCCTCGCCAAGGGGGACGACACTCTTAGCGTTACTGCCATCGTCGAAGGCGTCAACATGAGGGTCCTTAGAATCCTCATCAGACGCAGCGCCCGGTAATGAAATGCCAAACCTCATACCCTCTTTTATCACAATTTCGTAATGGTAATCAAATCAGTGAGTTATCGGGAAGGTTCGCAGTTTGCTGATAGGCACCGGTACCTTGGGTTATTGAGCGGTGACAATTCGACCGCCGCCGAGAACCTCTTGATTACTCTGGTCATAGAAAACGGCCGCTTGTCCTGGCGACACTGGGCACCAATCGGAATCAAAATGGACCTCGCCCATATTATTCTCAAGAAATTTTATACGCACCGGTGAGCCACGATGACGATGCCGGAGTTGGGCCATACACTCCAGGCTGGCGCCCGGTAGAAGGGGTTGCGGGTGACACCAGGAGACCTCCTCGATAAGAAAAGATGAACGTTCAAGGTCTTCACGCGGTCCCACCACCACGGTGTTGGTCTCGGGTCGTATTTCCAATACATACTGAGGTTTGTCAAACCCGCCTATCGCCAGGCCCTTACGCTGTCCAACAGTAAAGTTATGAACTCCCGAGTGTTCTCCTACGACATCGCCGGAGGAGGTGACAACCGTCCCGGTGCGGGGATGTACACCAATCCGAACTAAAAATTCCGGAACACTATCCGAAACAAAACAAATATCTTGACTCTCTGGCTTTTCCGCAGTCTTAAGACCGAATTGACGAGCAATTTCTCGAACTTCGCTCTTGAGCATGTTGCCGACAGGGAAGAGCGTACGAGATAAATCAGCTTGCGAGAGTCCGTAGAGAAAATAGCTCTGGTCCTTATCTGCATCTCTTCCCCTCAGCAGGTGATATCCATCCTCTCTGCTTTCTATTCGCGCGTAGTGGCCAGTCGCGACAATTTCACAACCAAAGGTTCGGGCGCGTCCCCGGAGCTCCTTGAATTTGACCCTACTGTTGCAATCAATGCAGGGATTGGGGGTTTTTCCCGATATGTAGGTTTGTACAAAACGGTCGATCACTTCACGACGGAAGGTGTGCTCAAAGTCCACGACATAGTACGGAATACCAATGGCCGCGGCCACACTGCGAGCATCAGTAAAATCGTCCGGCGCGCAACAGGTCGCCCGGCTTGAACATCCTCCCTGATGACGGTAGTCCCACACTTGCATTGATACGCCAATTGACGAATAGCCCGCTCGATGCAGCAAGAGCGCGGCCACTGAGGAATCTACTCCGCCAGACATGGCGCAAACAACTTTTCCGAGTGGGCCGGTTTCATTTACTGACATAAAATGTTCCAATAACGTCTACTATGGCAGACGCGAGCCGCTCTATGTCCGGCAGCTTGTCTCCTTCGAAACTAAATCGAACAGTTTCACGAGCCTCATGGTCTGGGATTCCCATAGCGAGAAGTACGGACGACGGGAGCTGTTTGCCCGACGAACAAGCGGCACCTGAAGAGGCCGCAATTCCTATGAGGTCAAGCGCCACAACAAAGTCGTCGGCCCGAACTCCAGGAATTCGCACGCTGAGCGTATTGGGTAAACACGGAATTTCTTGACTGAGTGTGAACCGAGCGGAAGGGACACTCCTCTCGATGCGGCCCCTGAGAAAGTCCCTGTTGTAACGCATGCGGCGAATGCGGGAGTCGAGCGTCCGGCGTGCGACATCACAGGCGATGCCAAACGAAGCAATGCCGATTACGTTTTCTGTCCCGGCCCGAAGCCGATTTTCTTGCGGACCGCCCCGAAGCAGTGGCTCTACCTTTGACCCGTGACGAACAATAAGGGCCCCTACTCCACTGAGCGCTCCTATCTTGTGTCCTGAGATACTTATGGTGTCCGCCCCCAGGGAGGAAAAGTCGATATCCATTTTTCCCAAAGCTTGGGCGGCGTCACCATGCAGAGCTACATGAGGGTACATGGCCCTAAGAGATGCAAAGATCTCAGAAGCCGGAAGTACGAGGCCCGTCTCGTTATTGGCAAGCATAATGGCCGCCATTGAAGGCGAATGAGGGGCCGCGCGTAAAAAGTCGTCCGACGAAAAGTAGCCTCTCTCGTCGGGACCAACGAGAGACACACTGGCACCTTGCCCCCGCAGGTGATTCAAGTATTCAAGAACGCAGGGGTGTTCAATGCTTGTTGCAAGAAAGCCCTGGCCTGCAGCGGGCTTTCCTCCAAGGGCAGAGTTGATAGCCATGTTGTTTGCTTCTGTCGCTCCGGACGTGAAAATCACCTGGTCTTTGGGCTCAAGACGAAGGAGCGACCGTACACTATCGCGAGCACTTTCAACCAAAGCTCGGGCGCGCTGCCCCCTCCAATGAATGGAGCTGGGGTTTCCCAGCCGAGACAAGTCCAAGTCCCGAAGAAAGTCGCTAACCTCCTGAATTATCGAGTAGTTTGCATTGGCGTCAAGGTTATGCACAGAGCCCTCAAAGGTCCAACCAATAAAATATGCGTCAAAATGTAAGAATCGGCCAGTACTACGCCGACAATTACATGAGGAATATTAGCTAAAAAAGAAAAGGTTGTCTTCTCGCCATGCCTTCAGATACTACCCAAATTCTAGGCCCCGCGCTCTCCCAGGTTGCAGGCAACCCGGGGGCCCAGGCGTCTCAAAACGGCGCTCAGCGAAATCTCTCCCCAGAGGTTCCCCAGCTTGTTAGCCAGGCCGCGTCAGAGAAAACAGCAACTAGCCTTAAGCTTGAGGGA
>CAZPBV010000242.1:0-5409 GCA_964584675.1 uncultured Bdellovibrionales bacterium | reverse complement strand
CCTCATCCTGCAAAAAACGTAGTTTGCTCAAATGCAACAATCGCTGCTCCCACGATAATGACAGGTCAGACCTTAAACAGCAGGAAGAGCGGGCACCGAACCGATGCACCCACCTAATGACCTGCAACCATTTGTCTGCGCCGAGAGACCTTGAAGGATATTGGCTCCCGCTTGTAATCTTGTCCACGGCACCATCAACCAACATTCCTCCCCCGTCCCCGGAAACTAGATCGAGACCTGCTGTTATCAGACGGGTCACAACTTCTTCTACCGAAAGGTAACTCATGCGCGCGAGTTTAATAATATCGTCGACCGTGAATCCTTCGATAAAGGCAACTCCCTCGGTCTTCAAACGATGAAGTATGCCCTCATAAACGCCAAGTTCGGAAAAGAAGTTTGAGCAAGGCACAAATTGCACATGCGTAACACCAAGTAAACCCTCTGAATCCAACCGCCTCGAGAACTCCATGTGCCGATCGACATTTTCTTCTCGCACGGTAAATACGTACCGCAGAATTCTTTCCGAAAAGAGTCGCCGCCGCACTATGTCGGCCACAATACCTAAATCGGCGAGCGGCGCTCGTTCTGCGAGATAAACGGCATCTCGAACACCGAGCCGCCTACCCGCCACTACATCTTCCAATATGGCAGTCACACTGGGGCGTCGTTCTGCCCCTCCCAAGCCCGGTGTCAATAAACGAACGGTGGCGCTCTGATAGTGGGAGGGCGGCGCAACGCCAAGATCTGATGCAAGCCCAAAAAAATGCTCCATTCCCTCTACCTCAGCTTCGTCCAAATGAAATCGAAAGTGAGCGCGAAGCAAATCCTGACATAGATGGGGGCTCAGATTGAATTCAGCGGCATACCGATGAACACTAAGGGGAAGGCTGTTAATACAGCGGTGAAACATGCGATGAAGTTGGTGTGCTTCTTTAGGGCTCAAACATCCAACTCTTGCAGCCCATACAAGAAAGACAAACGGCTTTCCCGTCAGACTTGTCCATCGCTCGGCTAAATCGTCGGAGCAAATATCATCAGAAATATTCGGACATCCGCGCAAATTCGCGCCGGCCGAGCGCGAATGGCAGCTTGGCGCATGCGACAAAACGCCGGACCGCCTACGTCTTTGACTTCGGCGCGACTTGCCGAAGCTTCCAGAGGAAGCCAAGGCGGGAGCGCTATTCGGAGTCAGACACCGCGCCTCAAGCGGAGTTTGATGACACAAGAGAACCCCTTCACCTTCACGCACCAGATCAAGGGTAGGCTGGGCATGGGTCCGAATAAATCGCGGCGCAATATGGTAGTGCTGCCGACAAAGAAGGCGCAACAATAAACTGGATGAGCTCGCTCCGGCATAGAGATGGACCGATTGTAGCGATTCAATCGCATGGCGGGCGTAGAGCGAAACCACTCCAGAGTTATTGTGCAATACCAGGCCAAAATCTAGCCCAACAAAACCCCCATACAATGCAAAATCAGCCGCCGGAATAAGAGCAACATCGACCTCTCCTTCGCTCAACTTACGTGCATTTTCGGTGGGTAAATTCTCCTCGTAGGTCAAGAGCGGTGCAAGATCACAGATTTCTCCATCCTGCAAAGTTCGGTAGGGAATGCCTCCAAAATACCCGACATTCGCAATAGATATGTTCCGCATGATACTACTGCTCTGGAATATCGTGGGGTTCGTGAGATGCTAAACGCATGTCGGCAGGAAGGTCATCAAGATGATGAAGTTGAAGACTCTGTGCCGTTGAATGATCATAGGCGCCGAACCCAAACTCATTAGCCCCACAGGCATAGGCCATCTGCAACCCTTCAAGCGAGAGGAAACGGCTGGACGCTCGCTTGTATGGAACGTTATTCAAAAACAGCGATCCAACTGCCAATACTCGAAGCAAACGATAATCACGGGCAGCATGGGTAATACATATGTCTTGTTTTAGGCTACTTGGCACCCCTTCGACATCGTCCTGCCCTCCGCAAACAAGACGATGAGGTCTTCGGGGTCGAAACCCGGACAAACGCAGCTCTCCGTTACTCCAACCCGGAACCCAAACCTGCAACCCCCCTTTCTCTCTTGCGATTTGACTAATAGCGCAGAGCTCAACTACCAGCTCGTCACAAGAGGAGAATTTATCAACAAAAGTAATAAGAGATTGCCCAAACCCATTCCCAAAAGGATCACTCCCCGCATCGCCGCGGGCGACATCCATATCTCGCACCAACTTCATTGCCTCTAATGACGACGCTGACCGCAGCCCGGAAAATCCCAAAGTCTTAAGAGTCTGCAAGATAATCTCGAGATCACGAATCAAATGGTCGGCTCTTGCCATATCCTCGTCGAGGATTTCCCCTTTGAAGGCATCGGCGCGCCAAACACATGAAACTAAATGCTCGACAGACGGGCCATGCAGTACGAGACCTTCACGACACTCAGCAATTTCAGACAGCATGCGCGCAAGATAGCTACACCCATGCGCTCCACGACGTTCCTGCAACAGGCGTTCCCAAGGAATATCATCAAAAATTACCCGCACGGTATGATGCTCAACACTATCAAGAAAGGAAATAGCCTTGCGAATAACTCTCCACTCGCTCTCAGACGTCAGGAGCGCGCTATCATTGGAGGGATAACGCTCCAATTCCTGCCAAATCCACCGCTCGAGAGGCACCATAACAATAGGGCGAGGAGAGAGAACATGCCCCGTAGCACGCTCGCCGCTTTCATCCGCGGGCGGCTCCCTCCATTGCACGCAGCGATGGAGCTCCACCAGCTTCATCAGCAAGGGCAACGGCGCATCTCCCAATAATCGCCGTGCCATGAGATCATCCAGTGGCTCGCGATCGACAATAGCCGCAGCCACGTCCGAGAACTTTACTGGTCCCACCGAGGCTGAATAGCGCGTCATCACAAGAGATGGCGCTATGAGCTTGAGCCGATCATACTCCTCGCACAGTTGCACAACAAAATTTATTACTCGATTTTTATGCTCGGCATCATCGAGAAGGCTCTCAATGGGGACCGCTCGCCCGCCACTGATACCGAGGCGCGCTACCTCCCCCATGGCTGCTCCACCGGCGTGTCCATCATACTATGAATTGTTGGCTCGCTCAAAGCGAGGCCCACTTGAGCACTTGCTGAAAAGCGGTCTCGACGGTTATTGCTCTCCCCCGTTCCCATCCAACGGTTCACCAACTGGGTTTCAATTCCCATCTGATCAAGAATCTTCATCACCATCATATCCACCAAATCATCAATAGACTTTGGCTCGTGATAAAATCCGGGCATCGCGGGAACAATCGCTACGCCAAGCCGACTAAGCGATAACATATTTTCAAGATGAATTGTCGACAGGGGGGTTTCGCGCGGAACCAGAACTAAGGTTCTCTTCTCTTTTAACGTTACATCAGCCGCACGGTGAATAAGATTCTGGGATAGTCCATGAGCAACCGCGCCCAGGGTGCCCATTGAACACGGAACTATCACCATCCCGTCCATAAGCATTGAGCCCGAAGCAATACCAGCACCAATATCTCTATTGTTGTATATCTGTAGTCTTGCCCTTGCCCCGCTCAACATATCTAATCGGGCGATGGAACGCGCGGTGACCTTGATACCTTCTTCTTCTGCCAAGACCCTAAGGGCGGCATCCGAGAACACCAAATGAATCTCTTCCAGCAATTGCGCGGCAATTTGGACCAGGCGCAATCCATAACGAAGGCCACTAGCCCCAGTAAGGGCAATAATCCACTTCCTATGCCGGTTCAAAGCTGACATAACATCAAAAATACACAAATCAACAAAAAAATAGGGAACTCGAACTGAAGAGAGCAACTAAAGGCATCCCGGAGGCAGGCGGCCCCCAGAGGCTTTATACCCTACCCCACTTGACTAAAATTTTCAAGATTAATTCCCAATTGCTTACAGTAAGTTATACTTAAAACTGCTTCAAATTCGATTCGCGCGTGAAGCGGCGCAAATCTGGTAGCATCAGACGCTCCACTCCGCGCATGTAAGGGAGTTGCGGCCAAACACAATTCGAGTGTCTCGATTGGGGGCGAGCATTCCTTCAAGCATAGCGGGCATGAGCGGTATAGAGGTACGCGATCCCGCCGCTCAGCGGGCGATAGGACACCTTACCGTACCCATGCGAACTCAGCCGTTCACAAAGCTCAGGACCACACATAAACTTCTGAGAACTTTCCGGAAGATACTCATAGGCGGCGCGATTACCAGTTAGCAAACCGCCAAGTATAGGGATCACAAAACGGGAGTATGCGGTAAAGAGGGCTTTAACTATCGGAATAGTCGGAGTTCCAAAATCAAGAATTACCAGCAAGCCGTCAGGCTTCAGAACTCTCATCACTTCCTTGAGCCCATGGTCCAGCCGCTCAAAATTTCTTACCCCATATGCAATACTTACCAGATCAACCGACATATCCGGCAGAGGAATATAGTGAGCATCGCCCACCACAAAGGGCGACCAACTGCCAAGACGACGCTTCCCAACGCGCACCATGGGATAACAAAAGTCAATTCCCAGTACTCCGGAAAACCGTCGCATCAGGCCCTGCAGGAGATCTCCAGTGCCACTACAAAGGTCAAGGGCCACCTGTGGTCTGCTTGTTTCCCCGGAATGAATCTCAAAAACTCGATCAATCTCTCTAAAAAGGGCCCCCCGCCAAATATGGTGCACACCAGCGCTCAGTACGGCATTGGTCAAGTCATACCGTTCCGCGATGGAGTCAAACATGCTTCGAATAGGAGATGGGCCGATATGAGCGCTAGACATAGAAATCAATAGAGTAGACTGTAGACATAGAGCAAGACTTCTAGCCCGCTACGGCAGATTCAGCTACATTCATCCGAAGGAACTGCTTCAAATTCGATTCGCGCGTGAAGCAGCGCGAATCTTGTGTCGCTGCATGGAGTTGTGTCAACGGGTTTTGACCCAATTCCCTAACAGCATCAGTTATTTTGGTATGCGCAGGTAGTCAAATCAAGTGCCAAGATTTTTCCTCAAAGTCATCTCTCATGGGACCGTTCAACTCACCATCGAGTGCGGTCTTTCATGTATTCCGTTCTTTCTAGGACCTCTGATTAATCGGCTCCCAATATCCGCGGGATTTATTGAGCCCTTTCTCGAGCGCTACTTGTATTACTTGTTAATTTTTGTTCTTTGGTCTTCGCTTATTTCTGTGGCACTTAAAATAAGGGGCTCCCTGACTTCTACCCAGGGAGGAGTTCAAACGAGAAATGATCACAAAAATACTTTTGAAGCTACCTCTCGTGTGCTGCCGAAAGATTTTGTAACACTGGTCGCTTTGTGTATTTTGTCTCTTGCTACCCTCAGTATGGTACGCGCCAAGCTCCCCCTTGACGTCTTTTACTGCATTATCTTTTCTTTG
>CAZPBV010000241.1:1589-5409 GCA_964584675.1 uncultured Bdellovibrionales bacterium | reverse complement strand
GGCGGCGGGAGTGGTGCCCGGGAAGAAGGGGCAAAAATTTGAGAATATTCCTATTTTTGACACTGTCCATCAGGCAAAAGAGGCAACCGGGGCAACGGTGAGTGTCATTTATGTGCCGGCTCCCTATGCAGCTGACGCAATTCTTGAGGCGGTTGATGCCGAGCTGGACCTCGCGGTGTGTATTACCGAGGGCATTCCAGTCCTCGATATGCTCAAGGTCAATGCTGCCATGCAGGGCAAGAGGACCCGGCTGATAGGGCCGAATTGCCCGGGCGTCATTACGCCCGGACAGTGCAAGATTGGCATTATGCCGGGCTTTATCCACAAGCCCGGGCATGTCGGAGTGGTCTCGCGCAGCGGCACACTCACTTATGAGGCAGTCTTTCAGCTTTCTGAGTTGGGTATCGGGCAATCAACCTGCATAGGGATTGGTGGAGACCCCCTCAATGGTACCAATTTTATTGATTGCCTTGAAATGTTTAACCGTGATCCCGATACTCACGCCGTTGTTATGATCGGCGAGATCGGCGGTAGCGCGGAAGAAGAGGCGGCAGCTTGGATTGCGGGCAACATGAAAAAACCGGTCGTTTCTTTTATTGCCGGCGCCTCGGCTCCCCCCGGGCGACGCATGGGACATGCGGGCGCCATCATTAGCGGGGGCTCCGGCACGGCAGAAGCAAAGTATCAAGCGCTTGAAGAGGCAAAAGTAAAGGTGGTGCGTTCGCCTGCTCACATAGGCAAGGCTATCCAGGAAGTGCTGCGGTAACACGCAGATGGGCCTCAGGAACGAGACGCACGTAGGTCCGCAGGGAGCGCGTGCCAAAAGTCGCGGTCGTGAGGATCAATTGGATCACTTGTCCCCGGCGGTACTTCGAAATCCCAGGGGAGAGCGCGGGGAAAGAGACTATCTATGAACTGAGAGCTAAGTGCAGGGCCGCTCGGCACTAACTTAGAAATGTAATCTGTCATCTGCTCCGCCATATGCGCGAGACGCTGAGGGCTGCTCCAGGCGGATTGGGCGAAGGCATGCGCGTGCGCAGCGCCTGTTATTTGCATCAACCCATCCCATTTCTCTTGACCCGCTATCTTCAGGGCCCAGAGGCTAGTGAAATCTCGAAAGAGAACACCAAACCTATCCATGAACTCGAGTATCTTCTGTGGCGGAAGGTCCGATTCCAAAAAGGTAAACCACCTTTCCGCAGCAAAGCGGCCGGGGCGAAATTGGGCGGAAGCAGTGGGAAGGGAGCACTTACAAACTGTCTCAAGCGCCACTTGTCCCAAATATGCAATCATCGGTTCCGGATCTTGGGTTCGAGCCATGGCTCGTAGGGCGCGGTATACTCCCACGGGGTCATGAGCCAGGTCCATGAGATATTGTTCCTTGGCAGCGTCCCCTTGGGCCATAAAAAGCTTGCCGCCGTCAATAGTAAGGATGGTCCCCCGCTCTCCTTCGAGAGGGTCAAAATAGGTGACAGTCTCAAACGGTCGGGCGCGGCGCAGGGCTGCCTCTTCTAGCGTCGCACCCGGAATTTCCTCCCTCGAGCGGAGGTCATAGCGACTGCTGTTTGAGTTGACTCTGAGCGGAATCTGCAATTGAACTTTGGGACGGTCGCACTCCGAACCGAAATCCCCGCATAGGTCGAGCCAAACCGCTACGAACGCATTTCCGTAGTGACCTTGGTCCTTGGTTATAATCCCATCGGGACCAGCCGCGGTGAGCTGAATGCGGTGAATACCAAGTTCGGCCCGCTGCTGGGCGGGCAGCTCACAAAAGAACTGTTGCAGAGCTTGCCAGGACACTCCAAAAATTTCCATATCAAGATCGCGGGCTGAAGCTCCGCGGTGGGGGAAACTCCCTACGGCCAGGGCCCTGGCCTGGGAAACGCCGGGAACAGTCGGAATAGATTGGGCCAGCATGGCAAGAGCATGGGCGCATCGCTCAAGGTTATAGACAGGAAGACTCGGAAGCTCCGAGCGCAAAGCATGAGGACTGCTTGGTGTCGGCGTGGAACCTGGAGCATCGGGGCTCAATAATCGTTTTGGTTCGAGCCCACTTGTTTGTATAAGCATAGCGGAGATTTTACCTGCGCCGTCAAAGTAGTCAAATTGGCGCGCTCAATAACCTTGTAAATTAGGCCGATGGAGAGAATGACACAGAAGAACTTTGAACATATCGGATCCTGGGCCATTTTGGTGGCAGCCGGCATACACGAAGACTATGTTTGAGCTTGAAGACAATACAGGTACTAAGAAAAGCGAGTCGACCCCCGCGGATTCCGGGCAGCCAAGCTTGCGCCGAGAAAGGCGCTTTACTGGTAAGAAAGAGGTTATTCGGAAATCAACTTCTCAGGCAGAAATGCTTATCTCAATTCTGCCCCGGGCGAGCGTCTGGGCAGTCTTAATTGGTGCCGCGTTGAGTATCTGGGGATATGCCACCAAGGACCGGTTGCCGCTATCGTCGCACCTTGAGCCTCAACTTCTTTCTGAACCTATCCAGGAGGTTTTGCAAGCTTCACCCTTTGCATTAAGTTATGGTGGAGCTGAGTACACCGTTGAACCGCTTGCGCGATATGAGATTGCCGGTGTTCTTGTCTCTCATAATGATCCAATTGGGTGGGGCGATATATACCACGATGAGAACTCGGTCGATTTTCAAGACCTGTGTCTTGTGTGGGGCTCAAATCTTTTAAACGACAACTATCGCAATCTCACCTACTGGAGCGAATCGTGGACTTGTAACTTTAGGACCAACTCTCAGAGCGTCTATCAAAAATTCGATCAAGCTGCCATTTCCAATAACCACCTGCTTGCAAGCTCAGAAGAGGTACGGAAAAACGTAAGTGAAATGAGAATAGGCGATCAGGTTTACTTAAGAGGCATGCTGGTCAACTATTACCCGGCTGGACTGCCCACCTATTCTCGTCATTCAAGTCTCGTTCGCACCGACCGCGGCAATGGCGCCTGCGAAGTGATGTTTGTTGAGGTAGCGAACATCATCAAAACGGGATCAAGGGAGGGATACAATACCTACATGGCCGGCATCGCGATGGTCCTTGCGGGAGCGTTGGGTTATGCCGCTGGGTTATTGTTCGTGCCCTATCGTCTATGGATCGGGAGGAAAGCAGGTTAAGCCCAAACTTCCTTCTTCGTCGGCAGCGCTTGCTCCTTACGCAGGCGAATTTCGCGCACCTGGGAAAGAAGCTGCATTTGAGCAGCCCGCACATGACGGGATGAAAGCTCGCCAGAATTGCCACGGCTCACCTGTTCCAGGCGAATGGCCTCTTGTTTTCTAGAGGACATGTTATCAAAAAATAGGGCCTGAATGTCGTCGCTCACTCCAAACAGAGCTATTGCCAACAATGAATCGTCGCACTCTCGAATAAGTGTTTGAATAATTCGCGGAGAATCTTTGAGGAAATCGGCGAAGCTGAGCAGATTTTCTTGAATTTTTTCAATAACGTCGGGGGCGGCTCGTGAAATAGCAGTAAGAATTCGCTCTTGGCTTGCCGCCGGTAGCCTTTTAATTAGCTCAGAGGCAATTCGGGAGCCATCTACTTCTTCAAACCCGGTTCTTTCTTTCGATTCCGACATTGAGACTTTAACTTATATTTCGCCCTATACGTGTTGAGATGAATTGTTAGGCGATAAGTCTTCAAATAACACGTTCTAGACAGATGGTAGCGGGCCAGATGACTCTGAGATATCCCAAAAAGATTTGATATTTTGAGGGCTTAGACTTGCTTTGCCTATCAGTGCACCAGCCACATAGGGGGTCTCGAATATCTGGCGAGCATTATCTGGAGAAACACTTCCTCCATAC
>CAZPBV010000241.1:0-1579 GCA_964584675.1 uncultured Bdellovibrionales bacterium | reverse complement strand
TCTGCGCTCTTCCCAAGTCTGGCAGCCAAAAACTCATAAATCCACCTATGGGCCTCTAAAATTTCATCTGGGTGGGCCGCTAGGCCGGTTCCAATCGCCCACACGGGTTCGTAGGCGATGATAATGTTCGTTGTTGAAGCCAAGCCTTCATTGCACAACGGCTCTAGCTGCCGTTGAAGGACCTCGGTTGTCCGGGCCGCCTTCCTTTCCTCGAGAGTTTCTCCCACGCAAAAGACTACTTTGAAATCTTGACGGATTGCGCCTAACGCTCTATTTCCGCAGATCTCAATGGACTCGCCAAAGAGATGGCGCCGCTCTGAATGTCCTACTAACGCGAAACGGCAGCCGCACTCACGCAGCATGTCCACGGAGACTTCACCGGTAAAAGCTCCGCTCGCCTCACCGAAAACATTTTGAGAGCCGAGCGTAAGAGAGCTGTGGGCGTTCTGTTCGGAAAGAAGCGGAATTAACAAAAGCGGAGGAGCAACCCATAACTCGGTCGAGACGCTATGCTGGGCCCCGGAAGGGGGCAGCCACTTGGTTACACTTCGGTGCCAGTCTAAAGCATGTGCGCGACTAGAGTTCATTTTCCAGTTAGCTATGATGAGACGCGCGGTCATTGCTTCAAACTATACCCTAGCGCTCTGAATAGTCCAAGATGATGGATGCTTGTATCACTATTGTGCAAAGCCCCAGCATCTCCGTATAGTTAGGTAATCGATTAGAAACCGCTAGGAACTGAGATTTTTCAGTAGTTCTTCAGGTGGTCGTCATTATCTGATTGGAAGGATTTGTCTTACATGGAGCAAAGTGTTGATCCCGTTGTGCAGCATACGATTTGGACTATGGTTCTTGGGTCGGGCCCCGTTGTTCAGTTCGTTTTGGTCCTCCTTATTGCGCTGTCAATTTGGAGCTGGGCTATTACCATTTCAAAAATAGTGCAGTTCCGGCGAGCCCGCTCTGCGTCTCAGTCTTTTAGCTCAATATTTTGGGAGAGCCGCAACCTGGCTCGTATCGATGACTCAACTCGTCGATTGGCCGCCAGTCCGCTCGCTCAAGTCTTTATGAGTGGCTACAAGGAGCTCGCTCATGTTGTGCAAGGAGGAGACAGCGGCCGTGGCTCAGCAGCGCGAGTAGATAGTTACCTCCATACCGTGGAGCGCGCCTTACGCAGGGCTGAACTGGATGAGGCGGTAAAACTGGAGCAGGGCATTACATTTTTAGCGACGGTTGCCAGTGCCGCCCCCTTTGTCGGCTTGTTTGGGACCGTATGGGGAATCATGAATGCTTTTCATGGACTCAGCAATAACGCGTCGTCCACCCTGCAGGCTGTGGCACCCGGTATCTCCGAGGCGCTGGTAGCGACCGCAATCGGTCTGGCGGCTGCTATCCCCGCCGCAGTTGCGTACAATTATTTTGCGGTCGGAGTGCGCCAGTTTCGGGAGTCTATGGCTAGGTTTTCGGAGGAATTCTTGACCTTGGCGCGCCTGTACTTTGAGTCAAAGTAGGTCGAATTTTTTGAGGAGGAATCATCATGGGATTTGGTGTTGGTTCAGGCTCGGATGGCCCGGTTGCAAAT
>CAZPBV010000240.1:0-5441 GCA_964584675.1 uncultured Bdellovibrionales bacterium | reverse complement strand
GACAGCAGTAGATGCATGCGCTCGATGCGCCGTTCCAAACGCGTCATTTACATAGAGGTCCCCTAGCTTCGCCAGTTCCTTAGCAAACGCTTCTTGTTTCAGTTTCATGTCAGCCTTAGCCGCCTGTATCTCTTCGGCCGCGGCCCCGTCAGGCAGCTTTACCTTGCCCTCCTCTTCTTTGTGGAATCGAACATTCTCAAGCAGCAAAACTTCGCCTGCTTTGAGCTTCTGCGCCTGCTGTTGCACTTCTGCGCCCACACAATCAGAGGCAAATTGCACCTTCATCCCAAGCAGGTGCTGTAGATGAGCGGCCACCGGACGCAAACTAAACTGCGGCTCCGTCTTGCCGCCCTTCGGCCTCCCGAGGTGACTCATCAATATGACCGCACTGCCATGATCGAGAAGGTACTGAATTGTCGGCAAAGCAGCTCGGATGCGGGTGTCGTCTTCCACCTTTCCATCGGCAATCGGCACGTTGAAGTCGACTCGCGCCAACACGCGCTTTCCAGAAACATCAATATCGCGAATGGTTCTCTTATTCATAAACCCCACAAGTCGTCAGGATTTCGCATCAATCTCGGCCATATGCCCGATGAGGTCAATCACCTTACATGAGTAGCCCCATTCGTTGTCGTACCACGCAACTAGTTTGACAAACGTATCATTGAGCGCAATCCCCGCTTTCGCGTCAAATACGCAGGTGCATGATTCTCCGATAAAATCAGACGACACCACCTCATCCTCGGTGTAACCCATGATTCCTTTGAGAGCTCCTTCAGATGCCGACTTCATAGCGGATTTCACAGCGTCATATGAAGCGGGCTTATTGAGGCGACAAGTTAGGTCAACCACAGAGACGTCGGCTGTCGGCACCCGAAATGCCATGCCGGTCAGCTTTCCATTTAGCTCGGGGATAACTTTACCAACCGCTTTGGCGGCCCCGGTGCTTGAAGGGATAATATTAAAAGCCGCCGCGCGCCCTCCGCGCCAATCCTTCTTCGAAGGACCATCGACCGTTTTTTGCGTGGCGGTGGTGGCATGAACTGTTGTCATCAGACCTTCCGCAATGCCCCAATTGTCATGCACTACTTTAGCCAAGGGCGCCAAGCAATTGGTCGTGCAAGACGCATTAGATACCACCTCCATAGACGAGTTATAGGCGCTATGATTAACCCCCATGACAAACATGGGAGCGTCCTTCGAGGGCGCGGTGATAATAACTTTTTTTGCGCCGGCCTTCAGATGCGGACCGCATTTTTCAATTTCTGTAAATACTCCGCTTGCCTCGACTACATAACGCACCCCCCAGGTTCCCCACGGAATCTCTTCCGGCTTCATGCAGCAACTCACCGAAATTTCCTGTCCGTTGACCACCAACTTGTCATCATGTGCCGCTACACTACCCTTAAACCGTCCATGAACCGTGTCGTAAGTCAGCATATAAGCCATGTAGGCAGGGTCGATAAAGGGATCATTAATTCCCACCACCTTGATATGAGGATTAGAAAGGGCACATCGAAAAGCAAGCCGACCGATTCTTCCAAACCCATTAATGCCAATTGGAATTGCCATACACAGTTCTCCTCATCTTCCTATTTCATCGTTCGCCGCCAAACAAAAACCCGTCTGTTGATTGGCGGCAAGAAACAGACTCCACAGTAGCACCAAACAACCTTACCGCTCAAACATCCACTCCACTGGAATACTTCCGACCGGCATACACTGCCGCCCCCTACTTTACTCTCTTGGGAATCACCGCCAATGTACATCGAGAAATACAGACCAATTTTTCGCCAGGCTCAGTCTCCATGCGAACCTCCCACACTTGGGTACGCGCGCCGCGGTGAATCGGCCTTGCAGTGCCAACTACCGTCCCCTCTCTGACAGCGCGGATGTGATTGGCATTTATCTCCATGCCGACAACATCAAACGAGGCCTCATCAACATTAAGCCAGGCTCCAATAGAGGCGAGCGATTCGGCAAGCGCTACTGAGGCCCCTCCATGGAGCAGCCCAAAGGGCTGTTTCGTGGCATCATGGACCGGCATGGCGGCCACCACGCACTCACGGGTCATTTTTCTATAGGAGAATCCGAGCACTCCGCCCAGAGTCTCCTGCGATCTGTCCAAAACTGGCCTGCACTTCTCGCGCAGATCCTCGCTTATTTCCATACCTATTTCCTTCCAACCGGCATAAAAGCATACTATCTATTGAATATTCTTTGGAGGGGTTTTATGCCGGAAGGATCAGTTTCATGCGGTATCCATGAAAAAATTGCCCGTATCACATTTTTTCATCCCCGCAGCAATTCGCTTCCGGGCAGTTTGCTTGAAGCTATTGCAGCGCATATTGAAGAATGCGGCAAGAATGACAGTGTTCGCGTAATCGTACTGCAGAGCGAAGGTGAACGAGCCTTTTGCGGAGGGGCTTCCTTTGATGAATTGCAAGCTATAAAAAACATAGACGACGGCCATCGTTTTTTCATGGGTTTCGCGCACATTATTTTGGCGGTTCGTTCCTGCCCAAAATTTGTCGTGGCTCGCGTGCAAGGCAAGGCAGTCGGCGGAGGAGTCGGTGTTATTTCGGCCTGTGATTATACTCTTGCTCATCAGTCCGCCTCAGTGCGATTGAGCGAGCTCGCTCTCGGTTTTGGCCCTTTTGTCATTAGCGCCGCAGTGGAAAGAAAAGTCGGCTTGCCTGCTTTCCAAGCTCTAGCCATAGATGCCGATTGGCGTGATGCTGGGTGGTGCCACGCACATGGGTTGTATGCCAACGTGCTTCCGTCACTTCAAGACCTTGATAGTTCTCTGAACGCATGCGTTGAGAAGCTTGCACGTTCCAATCCGGAGGCAATGGCTAAAATGAAGTCTATTTTCTGGGAAGGAACCGGCCACTGGCCGGAACTGCTCAATACCCGGGCTGTGATAAGTAGCAAGTTGGCGCTTACCGATTTTGTGCAACATGCGGTTAAGGCGGTCAACCAATCGCGATGAATTCACCTCAGCACCAGAAACTCCTTCAAGAAGAGGCAGCGGCGCTCGATGCCAACGATTCCTTGGCGCAATTTCGCAAGGAGTTTTTTATTCCTGACGGCATAACATATCTCGTAGGACATAGTTTGGGTTTGCAATCGCGCCGAGCTGCCCAGTTTTTGGAGGAGGCGCAGCGTCAATGGAAAACTCGCGCGGTAGAATCTTGGTTTGACCCGCAAGAGGACTCCCCGCTTGGTCCGTGGATTAGCCTCGAGAACCGCGCCGGTGAGCTGCTTGCTCCATTGCTTGGCGTTAACGCTGAGGATGTTACGATCATGAGCGGGTTGGGTGTGAATCTGATGCTGCTTCTGCATTCTCTGTATCGCCCACGCGGAAAAAAGAGAAAAATCGTTCTACCAAGGCATTTTTTCCCCCAAGACCGATGGATCATTGAACAACATCTGCATCTTCCGGGGAATAATCCCGATGATCTTTTGTGGTTGGAGCCGCGAGAGGGTGAACGGCTTTTGCGAGAAGAGGATATCATAGGGCTTATCGAGGAACGTCACTCAGAAATTGCCTTGATTGCCTTGGAGGCAGTCAGCTATTTGTCGGGGCACTTGCTTGATATCGAAAAAGTTACCCAGACAGCGAACCGCCATGGGGTAAATTTTTTACTCGACATGGCTCACAGCGCTTTTGTGACACCGCATGAACTCAATCGGTGGGGTGTGGATGCAGCCGTTGGGTGCAGCTATAAATTTGGTTGCTCGGGCCCTGGGGGCATCGGCCTCGTGTATGTTAACAAGCGGCACTGGTCAAACCCAGATATATGGAAACCGGGCGGTTGGTGGGGCAACAATCGTCAAACTCAGTTCGTCATGGGACCTCGATGGGAACCGGAGCGCGGGGCACGCGCTTGGCAGGTGAGTACGTTGCCGGTACTCACCGTGGCGCCATTCATGGCGTCCCTGGAGCTCTTCAGCGAGGCTACTATGCAAGCGGTGCGCTCTAAGAGCCTTGGGCTCATGAGTTTTGCCTTCCGGGTGCTTGACCAAGAGGAGCACCGGCGGGTTCCCTTTAGCATCATCACGCCGCGTGAAGCTTTTCGTCATGCCTCCGAGATTGTTCTTGAATTCGACGATGGACATGGGGCTCAAGAACTTAAAGAGAACTTGCGGGCCCAAGGAGTACTGGTAGATTTTCGTTTCTCGCCATTAGCCGGCGAAACAGGAAACCCTGGCGCGCGGCGCGGACTCATTCGGGCCGGGTTGCACCCCCTCTTTAACTCGTATGCCGATGTGTGTCGGTTCGGAGTCCAACTTCACCATGCAGTCAAAGGTTTGAGTTAGAGAGTAGCCGGACTCCCTCACGGGGCCCTTGCCCCGCGCCTGTGAAGATGAGGGGTCGCTGAGATTCGAATGATGAAAAAGAGTGCGCGGCAGTACGAACCAAGCAAATTCACTGGCAACGCGTATATTCTCAATCTTCTCAGGAACAAGGTGCCTTTTCGTACTGAATGGCGTACTTGAAGATGTAATTGCATATCGGCAGGCCCAGCACCAAGCCCCACACGCCGAACAGTTTTCCCCCCAGTGTTAGGATTATCAGCACAAGGACCGGGTTCATTCTGAGGTGGTGCCCAAATATTTTCGGATTGAGAATATAGGCCTCAATAAAGTGGATAATTGTAATCAAGAGTATGACAACAAGCACGAGTCCAAAGCCCGATGCCTGGAGCGCTATCAAACAAATAGGGAGCGAGCTAATGAACATACCTGCTATCGGGATAAAACTGCACAGGAACACTATCATCGAGATAAACGCCATCTTCTCGGTGATCCCGAGCACCCACAAGCCAACCGCAGTCAGCAACGTATTAAGCACCGCGATGAAAAACTGTGCCTCGAGCGCCCTTCCCAGTACCGTTCCAAAGGTGCAAATACTGGGTGCTACTTCATGGTAAATAAAGGCAACTCGCGACTGAGCCAAGCTGGCAACTTTGCTCCGTAAACGCGGCAGATCCAGCACAATCAAAAAAGAAAAGAGCAGCGACAAGAGAAAAGCGGAACCCACAGCCAGGAGATATCCGCCAATATTTCTTAAAGCATCAAGCGTCGCTTTCACATTTTCTCCGCCGGCCGAGGACTCGCCCCACCCGAGCACCTGTGGCAGAAGGGCCGCGGTTGGTGATCGCCGCAGCTCGTGTTCCCCATTGCTAGTATCAGACTCATGCCGCAACCCCGGAAGAAGATCTTGGAGAACGGGGTATTTCTCAGATAAAGAATTTATTTCCCTATCGAGGGTCCTAATGTAAGTAGGATAGCTATTGGCTATTATCTTTCCCTGCTCTCGAATCGGGGGCGCCAAGAAAAATCCCACGGCCACCACAGCACTGAGAAAAATAATGCCGACCAGTATCACCCTTCCGATGCGAGACGCTATCTTTGGTTCAAGCCTATCATCGGCC
>CAZPBV010000239.1:1840-5466 GCA_964584675.1 uncultured Bdellovibrionales bacterium | reverse complement strand
GGCTTTGACCCAATTCCCTAACGAGCTTTCAGGCTGAAAATTGCAAATAGTGCCAAAAAATCAGTATACTGGGCTAGTATGATACTGGGGTTTAAGTCTGGTTGCAAATTTCCGCTCTGGGGAAGGCAGGTGGTGCTGGTTCTTGTTTTGTCATTTTGCCTAACGGCAATCCCTCAAGCTTCCTTTGCCGCCCCCTATTCGGCTGCGGCAAGCAAAACCGGAAATGCAGAGTCCTCTTTGGCAAGTTTTTTGCCTATCTGGAAGCTGCTTAACTACGACCAAAAGGTTCAGTTTGTTTCCGGGTACATCCAGGGATGGAAAGATGCGGCGCGAGTAACTGATATTGCCATTGCGTATGTTAGGGAAAACCCTAAAAATGCCGTTGACGGGTTGGAAAAGTTAAAAGGGTTGTATGATTTGTCGGATCTAAAACCAAACACCGTCGTCGACCAGATTGATACTTTCTACGCCGACCCTGAAAATAGCGAAGCAGCTTTGTCGCGTGCTATTAATGCCTCTCGAGGCAGGTAGGATACTATGGAAGAAATTTCGGAAATTTTTGAGACCATCACTGAGCGCTATGAAATGCCGGTGCCCATTGGCGGACGGTGTGAAAGTCATGTGTACTATCGCGTTGAATACTTGAGCGAGGCCCACCTCAATACGTGTGCTGAGTACGTGGCTCAACGCATTCGAAATATTCTTTCGCCCCAGGTGCCACATGTATTTTTGAAACTTCCGGGAGGATACACTTTTTTTGCGGAACGCTTATCGACGATGTATTCGGAACTCTTTCCTAAGGCTGGAGAAATTCCGGTTGAACAATATTTGGAAAGCAAGCTCTCTAATGGACACGGCGAAAAATATAAGGGTAAGAATGCTATTTTGGTGACCGATGTAATCACAACCGCCCGATCAAGTCTGGAAGCGCATACCAAAGCAACTTTAAGAGGCATTCCTGTTCTGGCGTGGGCGACATTGATTGATAGAACATTCGGTCCAGGGCCTGTCCCGGTGGTATCCGCCTTCACCGGAGCACCGGTGCGAGTGCTCACGCAGATTGGGTAGAGCCAGCCTCGCTATGCCATAGTATACGCTGCCATAGTATACGCTTGTGAATAGCTCTTACTCAGCAACAGCAAGACTCAGCATCAATCAATTGCACCCGCTAGCCAATTGCACCCGCTAGCCAATTGCAACTGACGAATCGGCGGAAACATACAAGAGCTGTACACTGTCCTCCAAGATCCAGCTCATTCGTTTATCTTCTTCGCTCCCCTGTTCAAGAATTTGGCAAGCCTCGCGCACAAGTTCGAGCGCCCTTTCTCGCGACGACACATGCCCATCCGGAGCTTGGGAAACCCTTCCTGTTTGGTGACGAAGAGAAACGCTATGAGAAGGAAATGTGAGCACGACCGCCATGAGCAGCTGGTTTAAGCAAATTAAACCAAAAAGGCAAGTCCAAAAACCAAAAATATTCTGGCTGCCAATGAAAATGCCCGCGGTACCCGACATTTTCAATGTCCTTCGGTATAAGCGCGCCGCCCGAACGTTATAGCCTTTTGCGAAGCGGAATGATCTTGGCTGACGGAATACCCTCACCGCTCCTCTGAGATCTGGAGTCAGACTCAGCAACTTCGCCGGAATTCACGGCAGATCTGGCCCCGTGGTTATGCTCATTAACTACCTGATCGTCGGTCAGAGCAATCGGGACATCAGATAGCCGAGACTTTTGAATAAGGTCATCAAGTTCATGGTGAGCTGCCTGCGCAGCCTGGAGTCTCGCTTTTAAAGCTACCAAAGTCCTACTTACAATCGCAGCCCTCACGAAGTCGCCCTTTTCCGACACCACAACAAGCTCCTTCTGACGAGTATGGAGCTCGCTTTCCGCTCCACGAAATTCATCCCAAAAGTG
Organism: uncultured Bdellovibrionales bacterium; assembly: GCA_964584675.1. Taxonomy (GTDB): domain Bacteria; phylum Bdellovibrionota_C; class UBA2361; order UBA2361; family JBGSMV01; genus CAZPBV01. Next base: position 3,551 of record CAZPBV010000239.1, on the reverse strand, counting down.
CCGCCGCAAAGAAAATACCTGACTAGCCAGGGCTCGAGGATGGGGATTATCAAGCGCCAACGACAGCTGCTTAATCAAAAAACCATTAACGACACGCCACTCAGATGCCTGGGCCTCGGCAAATTCCGATGACTCGCCACCATGAGAACGCCCCATGGAATCATAAAGGCGAAAAGCCTGGCGGCTCTTTTGCATCAATCGCATCAATCGGCTCCGAAAAGTATCGCTTTCCATAGCGCGCGTTTATATCAGGTTTGACTTATAAAGTCGTCAACATTACGAGAAATTACCGCGACGACTGACATGACGGGTAACATTTGCCTAGGCACGGCATTTCGAAACGACGTTGCAGTCAGCGTGGCCGGTCAAACTTTCCCGGCCAGCAACGCTAACAAATGATTACAACTGATTAGAGTAGCTCTTTGGACGGCACAGAGTTTGCTAACTCTTACTATTGCGTTCGACGGGTACGCAAGTTCTCTAAAAATACGATAGCTGAGGGCCCAAGGATCCTCCTTTACCACACACCACACACCATCATCCTTGGGTTCCACAGATAGCGTATTGAAGGAGACAAGCGAGGCAACAATACAACCGTTTTCAAGCGTAAGCGAGGACGGCAAAGTACAACCCACCGAATAGCGAGGTAAAATGATAAGTAGTAAGCCGGCCACCCCCAGCGGGTTGCCGGCTTTTTTTATGGTGCCGCGGCTGTACCCACGGATACAGCCTGAGGACGTAAAAATAGGCCTGGTTTTGAACATTCAATCCAGGCATTCTCATTGGCGACTAAACTCACTGAAAGGACCACAGAGCTATTCGTGGGGTCTGGTATAGCTCGTTCTTGCCCTCACCTGTGCTATAGTAACTCTATGCTTAAACATTATTGGGGCAATGCGTATATAATCGGTTTGGCACTGTGTGGGCTCCTATTAATATTCCACACACGGGCATACGGCGCCGATTTGCCCTTTGTATTTTCTGGCTGGCATGTCTTTGCTGATGATTTGGAGACTGCTGAAATTGCCGCCCCCAACACACTTGGCATGAGCTTATCCCTTGTGCGAACCTCTTTGAAGCGACTTCGAATTGGGGTCATTCGCTCGGCAGAATTCGGAGCACAGCGAAGCTCGGTCAATTCCCTGTGCCGTCAAAGCAAGGCCGTGGCTTGTATTAATGCTAATTTTTTTGACCCGGATGGAGAAGCTCTAGGATTAGTCCTTTCCCACGGTGTCATTCGACACCCCACGCATCAAGGAGGAAATACGTTGACAGGCATTCTGCAGGTTACCCGCCGCGAACCCCGTATCGTGGGGCGTTCAGAGTTCCAACCGGGCGCGGTACTTGAGGCCGTTCAGGCGGGTCCGCGGCTTGTAACCGACGGTAAGGCAGTCGCCGGTATTCGAGATTCGGGACGAGCTCGCCGATCGGGCGTCTGCATTGATTCTCGAGGAAGACTAATATTCCTGGCCGGAGGTGTTGGACGTGCCGGATGGAGCGTCGAGGATTTGCAGGCAGCGCTTCTCGATAGTAACCTTAATTGCGTAGAGGCTCTTAACCTTGATGGTGGCGGATCGACTCAGCTTTTTGTAAGCGGCCTGGCGCCCGGAGCTCCAGCCGGGACGGAAGATATTAATATCGAAGGATATGACAATATCCCAATTGCTTTGGGGCTATTTGTTCCTTAAGCGCTGGCCTGTTACTTCGGGTG
>CAZPBV010000239.1:0-1830 GCA_964584675.1 uncultured Bdellovibrionales bacterium | reverse complement strand
CGAAAATTATCAATTGACATAAACCCCGTTTCTCATTAATCATTGACGGAGTTTCTGGGAGGGATGCATGTCTGTTCACCTGCTTGAGAGGGAGTTTACTGCCAAAGAGGTGCAGCTCATTCTCAGATCGCTTACGATTGGCACTGAAAAGATCGGCCTTGCCCTTCTCAACTATTACGCGCGAACCAATCTGGTCCCGACAACCGGCAAGGATAAACATCGTGGCCGACGAAAATACGCCTATGCCGATTTGATTCTCCTCTGCTGGCTCTTTCGGATGAAAAGGGAGGGGCTTCCAGTAAATCGATTCCGTCGCGGTATTGATTATCTACGCAAGAGGTTGCCACGTTTGCATAAGGAACCTGCCGATATGGTTCTTCTTACTGATGGCCGCCAGCTTTTTATTAAACACCGTGTCGATGACAAAGGCGAGATTGCCGAAGTTTTGACAGGGAAGAAGGCCGGTCAATATGTTTGGGCCTATGCTATCGGCTCTCTTATTCAAGAAGTCGATAGGCTTATTTCAGAGCAACTTGATCATCCCGCTGACAGTCGTGCTGCTGCATAGACTCTATGAATCGCCCAGGAGGTCGCTTCATAGAGTCTAGGGCGTGCTGCTGCATAGCTCTCATTTGACGCGAAACTATACGTTGGACGTAAGGGGAGTGACGCTGGACATTTTTGTTGTGAGCTACTAGGCTCTGACGAGCATTATTTGCACGCGGAGGAGACAACTCATGGCATCTCGTTCAAGTACCATTAAGCAGCTTTTCGGCCTCATGTGGGAGAAGAAGCTTTGGTGGCTCATTCCCATGGTATCAGTGTTTCTTTTACTGGGAGTTCTTCTCATTGCAACAGCCAGCTCACCGCTGTCTCCGTTCATTTACGCTTTGTTTTAGATTGGGCGGCTCCGATATACTCGCCGCTAATGAATTTACCAGGTTCATGCGGCCTCTGCAGGGCCAAATAGAGTTCAGGGAAATGGCCTCATCGGTCCCGGCAACTTGTGCGGCGAGTATTTGTTGTCTCCTCGCTATCTCAGCTTTCCGCCACGGGGTCTTTTTGCGCCATGGTCGGAGCTGCTTGGGAAATGAGATCCCTCATTGCATCCTCAACTATTCTGAAAGTGTGCTCAGGTTCATCGCTAAAAATACGAGCAGCTATCGCGCGAGCCTCTTCGATCCTTCCCTCATTGAGGAGCGAACGAATTGAAGCTACCTGCAATATTTCCACCTGCGGGTAGGCCTCCGCCAAAGTTCGAATAAACTTATCCCCGCCGGAAGAACGCGCCAACACGTTATAGCGCAAGCATGCGATCACAGCCTGTGTTGCAATCTCCTCATTCATACACTCTCTACGACGTACCCCTTCTTCCGCGGACTTGAGAGCAGCTGCCAAGGCGTGCACCTCATATCCCAGCCCCTTCTCTTCAGACAAGCAACTGAGCCGCGCAAATCCTACCATTGCGCCAAAGCAGCGCATTGAAGACGATCTCTTTTCAAGACGCCCTAAAATGGCAAGCAATCTTTCCGCCCGGTGCTGCGGCAAGTGCCGAGCAAGGACCTCGGCGCGACCGGCAGCCCCAATTTGACGGCACCGCTCAATGTCTTGAAGTAGAGTCTGAATCTTTTGAGCCGCATCCTCGACATTACCGCGCTCATAGGTCACTAAATGCCGCCCTTCCTCAAATAGGTCAAAAAGTCCGTTGGGGGAGCGCTCCGTCAACAACGCCGCCCCCGACATCATGGCTTCAAAAACCCGAAAATTAAGGTCTCCCCGCACGGTCTGATTAATCACCACCTCGCTAGCCCCAAAAATTTCCCGAAAAGG
>CAZPBV010000238.1:2715-5504 GCA_964584675.1 uncultured Bdellovibrionales bacterium | reverse complement strand
AATAGCGGCGCAATCGGCTTCAAAATCCGCCACTTTTCAGTCACCTGAAGGGCGAGGGACGAATCCATGTCATATACGTATGGGATCCCAAAAATCAATTTTATCAGCAGTGCAACAAACACGGCCTCCTCGACTGCATGCACCACCTCATATTGATTGGCCCGCCGCCGCCACACCTTATGTAAAGCGCGCATGGCAAATAAACCATCGCATACCAATTTCTTCGCCGATATTCCCGGCCCTACCCCATCCATCAGCCGGCTCACCAATCGCAGCCTCGGAATTCTATCTATTGACACCCGCGGAAGGGAAATCTCTGTTCCTTCATGGTATGCCAATAGATCAATGTGGTCCGACTCCCTGCCTCCCAAAACCTGTAAGGCCAGCCGCACCGCGATCGGGGTGCCACGTTCTTGAAAAAATGGCTGAGGAGCAAGAAACAAAATCTTCACAAACTTTCTATGGGAATCTCACAAAAACCAAGCTACACTAGCATGAATGACGGGTTACCTCAAAAGAGCTGCTCGCAACTTTCTCATCCTTACGCTGGTGATAATTGCGGCTATCGTCGTGCTTGCAAAATCAGAGCGCGCCCGTGATTTAGTCACTCCTCCCGGCTACCTCGCTCCATTCCCCGGGGAGGCAAAACGGCCTGTACCTATGGATTCCGGCGCCGGAAGGCCGGAAACTTTTTCCTCCGCATCCCATGAGCGGCGTAACTCATCTCCCCCATAGCAACCAGCCATGAGAGGCGTCGGTTGCTAGGTCGGGGCGAAGTTCTCGGGCGCGCTCAAAGCGTTGACGAGCTTCGTCTTTCCGCCCCAATCGTTCCATGAGGACTCCGTAGACTCGAAAAGCTTGCGCATTATCGGAGCGCGAAACAAGGGCGCCATCGAGAGAGGCGCGCGCTTCATCAAAAAGGCCAAGCTCCACTTGCGAAGCTCCAAGCACCGTGAGTGCAAAGGTATCCTTGGGTGCCAGTTTAAGAGCAATCTCCGCTTGTTCGAGCGCGAGCGAAGGCTGTTTCTTTTCTAGCAAAATTGCCGCTAAATTTGCTCTTGCTATAGAATCGCTTCCATCCAGCCCAATTGCCTGTCGCAATGCCACTTCCGCCTTCTCCAAATCATGCAGCTCTTCATAGACGCTCCCCAAAGCTCGAAAGACTATCGCCCGCGAAGGAGCAATTTCGGCCGCCTTCTTTAGCGCGACCTCGCTCTCCGCAAAGCGCCCGCTCTTTAACAAAGATAATCCGAGAAAGAAGCGGGCGTCAAAGTGCTTCGGATCAATCTGCGCCACTCGCTCATAAGCTGATATGGCGAGATCGTTCTGGCCCACTCGTTCGAACAGCACGCCAAGGTTGAACCATGTGATAATGTTACGATCATCCTCGGCCCGCGCCCTCTGGAGGTACTCTATGGCCTCCGACAATTTTCCGGCGCGCTCATGTACAACACTTAGTCCCTGCAGCGCCATTACATTATTGGGGCTGGCCTGCAAAACCTTTTCGAACTGTTTACCGGCTTCATCAATGCGAGAAGCCCCGACGAGTGCGTTTCCCAACGCCACCACAAACTGAGCGTCACTCTTATTCTCAACGGCCCGTTCAAATGCAGCTACCGCCTCGTCATGTTTGCCTTGCTGCAGGAACAACACTCCGAGGTTGTAGTGCGCCTCCGGCATTTCCGGGCAGAGGGCCGCCGCTTTCTGATAGAGCTCAACCTCCGACGGGGTGCCATCGCGCAGCTTTAGCGCCTGGCTTACCAAGGCACTTGCCTGTAGACATTGCTGACCCGGCCCGCCTTCCGAAGAGGTTTGAGACTCGGCCGACGACGATGAATTGTTAGTCGTAACAGTCTCATCTTGGCAAACGGCCGTCGCCAAGGAACCGACAAAATAAAGGAAAAACAACGCAAGGCTACTACGCCATCCAACTCCCATTGATTGCCTCAAGTTCATTCTCCCATTGCTATGCGTGAGCCAGTGGCCCCGTTAATAATTTCGTTCGCGCACAACAACATCTTGTCGGCTACTACTCTGAGCCTTTCCCGCGACGTCACCAATGCGAGACGAACGTACCGGTCATACCCCTTTCCAAAGAGGCACCCAGGCATGACAAGCACGCCATGACGACGACACAGCTCGCGCGCAAAGGAAAGCGATATGTTGCCATCTGAAGACCCTTCCTGCTCAAGAATCGCGCTCACTTCGCGCGGCAATCTTACCCACAAAGATCCGCCGGCCTGGGCCCGCACCGGTGCCCACCCATCAGAGGGAAGGTTGTCACGCAATAATCCGTGAGAAACAATCCGCGACCGCTCTCCATACTCACGAACCACCGGACCAACTAGGTCGGACCGCGCAGTCAGCGCGGCTGCCGAGGCAGTCTGAATAGGCAAAAAGATTCCATAATCCTTTTGGGACTTGAGCCGAGATACTCGCCTCACCAGGTCAGCATTCCCGAGCAATGCCCCGACCCGCCAGCCCGGAACACAGTATGCCTTTGAAAGACTATAGGACTCGGCAGCATAGGGCATCAGAAGCTTTGCACCCAGCAGGCTCGCTCCCGCGCCCTCATCAAAGCGCATTTCCCCATAAACAAAATCATTGAGAACAAATATAGGATGGCCTTGCTCAAGACGACGGCAGACTATCTGTCCAAGCTTCTCATAAAAAGAGCAGTCCACGATCATTCCAGTCGGATTGTGGGGAAAGTTAAGCAGCAGGACCCTGACGCTCGCATCCTCACAGAGAATAGACTCTATGCTGGCCAACATCTGCCCGGCATCCTC
>CAZPBV010000238.1:487-2705 GCA_964584675.1 uncultured Bdellovibrionales bacterium | reverse complement strand
GGAGATATCAAAATAGCAAGGGTCAAAACCCGCAAGCTCAGCCAACTGCACATGGGCCACATAAGCCGGCCGCGCCATCAAAACACGCGAGCGCCCATGAGTGCCCTCGCCTTCAGGCCATACTCGCAAACTCAGCAACGCTTGCGACAGGGCATCTTTGGTCCCCATACATACACAAACGTCGGTTTCAGGATCGAGGGATACATCAAACGCGCTCTTATATTTAAAAGAAAAGGCTTCCCTCAATTTTCGAATACCGCGCGAGACGGCGTAGCGATGGTTATGCGCCTTAAAGCTTGACTCGAGCAATTTGTCCAGGAGAAACCGGGGCGGCGCAATATCCGGGTTAAGCATGGAGAGATCATACAAATCATTTCCCGATTCCGCCGCCTGGCGCAGCCAGTCGCGAATTTTGTCAAATACGTTGGAGGCTTCCATAACTCAGTATACTTCGCCTGCTCGCCATCAAATGAGAGCACCCCTAGCTTCGAAACTTCATTTCGAAAATGGGCGCTTGAACATTGATGAAATAGCCACTATCAAAAAAACTGTCCTTCTCGTCACGACAAGATAGCAAAAAGCTGCTATATCATGAAGGTCCGATAGAAGAATATATGGACCTCTTAGCTGACGATAGCGCCCTCGCATTAGCCAGAGATCCTCTGTTTCTTATTGATTCAAGACTTGATATTCTGTGGCAAAACCAGGCTGCTCGATATCTTATCCAGCGAATTTCAACCACTGCTCGGGTGGACAACCTTGGCGATATATGCTCGGGGTTGACTCGCCACCTGCTCCTTCAGACCCATGGAATATGCAGTATCCCCGTTACCCTGCTAAAATCCCCCGCAGATGAAATCCATCGGCGTTATGCCATAATCTTCGAGGTTAGCGGTGCAGAACCTAATGAACTTCGCTATTTGGTGGGCCTGCAGGCCTCCGCCCCTCCAAGCCGCCAAGAGCCCACCGAGTCTTTTGCCACGGTGGCGCATGACCTTAAGAATCCCCTGAGCGCCATTTTTGGATATACCGACGCCTTACTTGACAGCCCTTCAAGTTCTAGTTTGGGCAAACGGGAACGTGACGTAATCGGGCGAGTCAGAGGCACGGCCGCCCGGGCTATAGAGATGGTACGAAATTTCCAGCAACTTGCCGAACTAGAGTCGAAGCCTCTGACACGTCGAAGCGCCCGAAACGACTTAAGTACCCATGTTAGAGCGGCCATTGAACACACCTGGAGGGATGAGGCCAATTCGCCGACTCTCACCGTTACGCTGTGCCCTGAGCCTATCCCTCTGGCTATCGAGTCGGTTCAGCTCGAGAGAATAGTTTCGAATCTCTTCATTAATGCTCTGCGCTATACTCCCCCAGGTGGGGCTATTGAGTTAATCACCGCGGTTAAGAATGGTGAAGCGACTTTAGTGGTTCAAAATTCAGGCTCTTACATTCCGCCTGCCGAAATCTCAAAAATATTTGATCGCTATGAACGCGGTTCGACCAGCCGAGGGACCGTCGGATCTGGGCTTGGTCTCTATATCGTCAGGCAGCTTGTCGACGCCGCTAAGGGACAGGTAGAATGCCGCAGCTACAAGGGGGTAACTCCAGCTCAGGACAGTACTCAATTTATGGTGCGGTTCCCCATTGCCCATAGCTTGTAGGCCCCAACCACCTCAGCAGCTTTTTGTTATTCGAATCGGAATTCAATGTGCGTGTATAGGCGCTATGAGATTAAAGAAGTAAATAGCCAACGACAGCCTTCCTGCAACTTGAATCTTGTCAGATAACATTCCAATTTGCGGATTCAAATCGCCATTCGCAACTTGCAGTAAATTGTGTTCGCTTAATCTAATTACACAATCCGACGCCGGCTCAGCCCCCGATGGGGCCAATTTTGAAATAGCGGGCTTATCGCTACTCCAGTCAAACAATATCTGCTCTGGCTTGTTCTGAAATTTAAATAAAATCTTTCCGGTAACATGCCCCCGCAACCGAGGATTCGCGCCTACTGCCCGCTCCATCAGCTCATCACCGAACACATCTTGCACGGAGGTTGCCGGCCTTCGCCTATCAAAAGAACGCTGCGGCGGGGCGCGCCCTCCATCATCCGCTGGACGACCGCCGCCGCCCTCCCGCTGCATCTCGCGCTCTCTTAATGATTCCTCCCGTGCCCTGTTGTCTGCTTGGGCCCTTGCACTCGATTGTTCCTTCGCATTCCTCG
>CAZPBV010000238.1:0-477 GCA_964584675.1 uncultured Bdellovibrionales bacterium | reverse complement strand
GCGCTGTCTTCATCGTCCCCTTCGCTCTCATCCTCTTCTTCGCCGGTTGTCCCTCGCAAGGGCTCAAACAGGGGTCGCCCCTCACTATCAATATCCGGATCGAGAACGGTCGGCTCTCTCTCGTCATTTTCTGAATCCGAGTCGGCGGGGCGACTTCCCCGACTACCACGTTCGGCTTCATTGGAATCCCGACTATCTCTCCTACTATTCATAAAATCACTCCCTGATTCTTCCCAAAAATTTCAATCGGCACCTTACTTCAGGCGCATCCTAACCGCATCAGAAGTCCTACCATTAGATGGTTTCATGTGGTAAGGAGAAATCAATAAATCATTGCATCGATCTTATGGTCCTTCCCAACGAAGCACAATCCTTCCCAAGTGGAAAATCTCACGAGATGCCAAATAGTAGTGTTGATACGGAAGCTTACCTTATTGAGAGTATGACGGCCCCTCAGGTAAGCCCTCGATGGGTTAG
>CAZPBV010000237.1:0-5518 GCA_964584675.1 uncultured Bdellovibrionales bacterium | reverse complement strand
TCCTCTTCCACCCCACTTACCTCTCAAGCGCTGGATGCAATAGAAAAAGCCGCCCACAATATGGCGTCAATTGTAAATTGCTTAGAAGATAGAATTAGGACGACCCTCAAAAAAGATACTCGCCGCCATTGAATTGCCTGGTTCCGACGGCCTCCGTATGATCAAGCAAGCGGGGAGACGGACAAACCGTACCCCGCGCGCTTTTTGACGTGCGGGAACCTATGCGACAGGCGGTGCACTTGCCAGCTCGCCCGCGCGAGCTGCTTGCTCTGATGCACGACGCTGGTCACAGGTAGCACATCCTCGTCCACAAGGAGCGGAAAGAGCACAAACTACCAGGCCGCGCTCGGGCTCGCGGGCGGCGTGTTCAGAGAGCCGACCGGTTTCTTGCCGTTCAAGAGCATCCGCTACAGCACCAGCGAGCAGCAAGAGTAGCGAATCGGGGAGCCCATCAATCGCAAGCATTGCCCTGTCCATGTCTTCGCCGGACGCAACAGAATACATCGCAAGCAATCGCGCCAACTGACATGAGCCGGAAGTGTGCAGCCTCGTTATCTCGGTCCTAAGTCTGCCGTGAAGTTGCGGGTCGATTCCCGCAAGCACTGCCATGAGCCTCTCAAAGAGTGTCATACCCGTGTCACTATCTCGCATTGACCAACCTTTCATAAAAAAGAATCCATCCCCCGTTGCATGGGCGTTACAGCAACCCCCATGCAGCAGGAAACACTCAACTACTCAGACAGTTTGTAAAAGAAACGCCCGCCATGAGCGCGGGCCAGCCTGCGCAACCGGCAGTCAAGCGAACCCCACAGAATCTTCGCTGACAACTTCTCGAAGAGTCGTCCTCTCAAGTTTCCTTTTAGAAGTCATCTCAAATCTATCAACTATGAGATGGCTATCAGTATAAATCCGTGGGTGCTCTTAATAAAGCCCGCCTCCCTCATCTGGACCTCTAACTCTGTGGCGAGAAGTCCAAGCTAAGCAACAAGTCGATTTCGATAGTCCCTAATAACACTAGCCCGCCCTCCTACGCCTATACGAGCCAAGGCCTTACCAATCGCAGGGTCATCCCAAGCAGGCTGCACTCCTATTTCACGTTGAGCCTTTGGATTACAGGCTTGAGTTAAAGGATCGAGAATTTTTTCCCCAAAGTGGCAGTCGTCGCCGCAAGTAATTAAAATCGGCCTGTCGCCTCTTCTAAGTTGCTCATTGGCTCCCTGTACCGCGCCAACTAAAAACTCGGTATACTTCCGCGACTGAGGATTCCACACCTCTACTGCATCGACATTGTACTTTCCTTGCTGTATTTGCATCATGACAGGCCAAAAAAGTTCCGGATGGGGCACCGTAATGCACCCCTCTATCTTCCGCGCCTCCTCTATCACTTCATGAACAGAAAAAAAGAACTTGAGGCTAAATTGTTTCTTCACCAGTTCCTTAAGCTCTTTAAGGTAACTTTGCATCAAATCAATTTCGTGTTCAGGATAGTGGGGGCGCATCCCGTTCACGTAGTCGCGCACCAACTTATTACGGATGAGAGCCGTTGGCACCTGCGCCCCATGGCCATCCAAAAAGCCTTTCAAAAGGCCCACATAGTGGGCCGCTCCTTCAATAATTTCGGGCGATGCGCCGCTATGGTGAGCAGCAAGATCTCGTTGCTCCGAAAATCGTCCATCCAAGACAAAATCAATAAATTGTTGCAATTGCGAAACTCGATATTGGAAAGTGAAGCTCAACATTCGACGAAAGGCGTCTGCGCTACTATTCAACCTCCTATTAGAAAAATGGCATAGAAGCTGAACCTTTTCGCTCAAGTCGGGGTCATAACAATCAACCTCCACTCCGCTAAAGTCCCCCCAAGCAACCAGCTCATTATGTTGGGTAGGAATAATAAGCCGATTTTCCGGTGGAGCACTTGGAAAAAGTTTATCCACTCGCTCCTCGATTAACGGCAGAGGAATAAACTCCGGATGCCAATGTAGCGCCAAAACTTCCCGTTGCCTTGGATAAACAATATTCGGCACCCTGACTCGCAATTGCTGTTCTGCAGTGAGATCAATTGTCGTAACGCCATTAAAAATTTCATAAGCAACATCCTCAGGCAAAAACTGTTTCCCTGAAATGCTGAGGATAGTTGCTGACCCCTTAGCGCCAGATGCCGTTACCAAACTCACAATCACCGCCCTCCTAAAACAGCAGTCCGCATCATTCACCCAAACGCCCCCGCGTGCATCCCCCTCCCCGTTAGAATTGCGTTAAATTGTCTCAGAGACTATGCGCACAATTTCAAAATAGCGGTGATTTTAAATGCTCGAAAAATCATTGCTTATTCAACTGGTTAATAAGCTTAACAGGCTATCTCCATCGCCCCTTTACCCATCTAAGAGTTCCCCAAAGCATCACTTTAACGCACCACTCTGACTCCAATTGCCGAGCCCACAAGGGTCCTTATACCATCCAATCCATTGATCTCGTTCAAAATTTGTCGTGCGTTAAGCGCAACCTTTGCAACACATTTTCGCGCATGGTCACTGAGAATATGAAGCAAATCGTTTAGGAGCCGTGTCGTTCTATGGCATGCAGGGTTGCCTGAAGGTCGGAACGGCCGTTGTATGTGTTAATGTCCGGCTTATACACGGCGTTCACCAGGGTGCCTTTTTCCAAATCCGGATGATTTGTTTGTCTCCATAGAAGGGCAGGGAGAATACGGCTGCCATCGGAGAGAGTAACTTTCAAGTGCGCCGATTTGATCTCGCGCTTGTCAATCACACGCAGCTTCTTGGTCAGCAATAGGGGATTGGGATTTCCCATGCCAAAGGGCGAAAAGGCCTTGAGCTCCTCAACTAACTCATGGGTCACCTCGCCTAAATCTACTTCGGTGTCAGCTTCCGCATATGGCGATAACTCTACTTCTTCCAGGCGACGGCGACATTCATCTCTAAATGCTTCCGCAAAGTCTTCCAGTCGAGATTCGGCTACCGATAGCCCGCCGGCTCCTTCATGGCCGCCGTACTTCAAAAGATAATCTCCAACACTGGCTAGCGCCTCTACTACATTAAACCCCTTTACCCCACGCACGGAGCCCTTGTATACGCCATCTGCATCTTTGCCGAGCACGACGGCGGGCCGGTAATAGCTTTCAACAAGCCTCTGAGCAACAATTCCTATGACACCGGTATGGAAACGCTCTTCCCATACCACAATGCCCGAGGGCAAATCCCCTCCTCCGACTTGCTCCTCTAATATCTGCACGGCAGCCTGACGCACCCGACTTTCAGTATCTTGCCGTTCGATGTTGAGACGATTGAGTTTGTCAGCGACACTATCGGCCAGCGATTGATCGGCTGTGGTGAGAAGATCGATCACTACTTCACCATGCACCATGCGTCCAGCCGCGTTAATGCGCGGGCCAATGCCAAACGATACGTCATAACAACTTACGTCCCGCTTGGCGCCTACCACATTCTTCAGGGCAATGAGCCCGGGGCGAACGGTGCACGTCAGTAACTCCAGCCCTCGCTTGGCAATGATGCGATTGGCCCCTTTGAGAGGGACCATGTCGCAAATCGTGCCCAGACACGCCAAATCAAGGTACGCTCGGGTGTCGATGGTGGCTGCGGCCGCAAGGACAGGCTTTAGTTTTGCTTTGAGGCCGATAATGAAGTACCACGCCAGGCCGGCGGCACTTAATATTTTTTGAGCAAAACCGCACCCGCGTTGCTGGGGATTGATAAAGACATCACAGCACGGTTGATGAGATCCAACATGGTGATGATCAATAACAATCGTTTTGATACCAAGCTCACGCGCTAATGTCAGCTCTTTTGCATTGGTAGTTCCATAGTCAACAGTAATGAGAAGGCTAAACCCGCCCGCGGCAATGGCGCGCACCATCTTTTCATTGAGGCCATACCCATCCTCAAAGCGATCAGGAACAAAGACTTTTGATGAGATGCCGACTGTTTGAAAAAAATGCTGGAGTTGGGCCCCGGCTGTGAGTCCGTCCACATCGAAGTCCGAACAAATCGCTATTGCCTTGCCGCCACCCGCTATGTCAGCTACCAGCTCGCAAGCCTCCTCCAGGTTAAGGAGCTCCGCCGGGGCGGGTAGGCCCTCCTTGAGAGTCGGATTCAGGTAGTTTTTAAGTTCAAGGTTGGCCTTGTACCCGCGGGCTGCCAATATACGCCCAGCCACGGCACTTACTTTGAAGGCTTGCTCAATTTTTTCGGCTTCGCCCACATGCTGACGCCTGAGCTTAATGCCCTTGTGCGCTATCTCAAGCCCCCCGGCGCGATTTTCTTTTCGTTTCGGCACAACCATGCGGTAACTTGTCTTTCCCATTATACCGGAGGACATTCAAAATGTCCGAAGGTCCCCCTCCCTCCCTAGGTGCCCCCCCCAGATAGACAAGACTGAGGGACGACACTATATTGGCCGCACAAGCTGCAAAGGTCGGCGAAGCCTTTGTAATAAAATTCGCTCAACCCCGTAGCGTCTGTACGAACAAAGCGGCAAGTATATTTAAGACTATCCTCAAATGAAATAGATTCTCCCATGCGAGTAACCATTTATAGCACACACCCATTTGATAAGCGCTTTTTGGGTCTCGCTAATGAGCCCCACGGTCACGAGCTTATCTTTTGCGAACATCGCCTGAGTTCTCATACCACCGATGCAGCTTCTGGAAGTCCTGCGGTATGTCTATTCGCGAATGATGATGGTTCCGGGGAAGTCTTGTCAAAACTTGCAGATTTGGGAGTTAAACTTTTAGCTCTCCGCTCGGCAGGCTACAATCACATTGATTTGGAGGCTGCTGATAGGCTTGGACTAACCGTGCTCCGAGTTCCGGCTTACTCGCCACATGCAGTGGCTGAGCATACTGTTGCCCTCATCCTGGCGCTCAATCGCAAGGTGCACCGCGCTTATAATCGTGTACGCGAACAGAATTTTTCTTTGGAAGGCCTCCTCGGATTCGACCTGTTCAAAAAAACTGTCGGCATTATTGGCACTGGAAAAATCGGCGCGGTGGTCGCTGAAATACTGCTTGGATTTGGCTGTACGGTTCTGGCTTCGGATGTGGTTGAAAACCCCGGCCTGCTCCAGCGTGGAGTAAAGTATGTCGACTTGCCGGAGCTGTATAGCTTAAGTGATATTATCTCACTTCACTGCCCCCTCACTCCCCAAACACGCCATCTCATAGGAGCGCCTGCACTTGAACGCATAAAGACTGGGGCAATGTTAATAAATACCGGGCGGGGAGCGCTCATTGATACTGTTGCTGTGATAGAAGCTCTTAAGTCGGGCAAGCTTGGCCATTTGGGTGTCGATGTGTACGAGGAGGAAGGTGACTTATTTTTTCGAGATTTGTCCGACACTGTCATCAAGGACGATGTGTTTGCAAGACTGCTCACCTTTCCGAATGTATTGGTGACCGCTCACCAAGCGTTCTTCACCGAGGAGGCTCTCACCAATATTGCAGACACCACCATTCAGAATATTACCGACTTCGAAAGGCGGA
>CAZPBV010000236.1:0-5523 GCA_964584675.1 uncultured Bdellovibrionales bacterium | reverse complement strand
TCCCTCTGGGGGACCTTCGGACGTTTTCAGTGTCCTCCAGCATAAATCATCATGAGGAAAGATTCGTATGGGGGATCCAACAACCATAACCGCTCCACCAACAACTCAACCAAGCTCTAGTGATTCCAGAACAGTAGTTGGAGGGGCAGTCTTTGGAATGACGATTGCAGCCACCAATGCAATGCGTTCTCAGCATCAGAGAGCGGGAGGAGCTTTAGCTATAACCGAAGACTTAGCACGTTCTGTTGCTTCAAATGTATTTCAAATTACTACGGATGGAAAGGAAGTCAGTCACGAGACCCTGGATTCTCTGAGCAAGCAAGTTGCGAACTTATCTTTGGAAGATTTTGTCAAATTTCACCAGTCCTTTGGTGAACTCAAAGGTCCAGACGGGAGTCCCCTAGGTAGTATAGGCGCCGTTATTCAGAAAAAGCCGCTATTTGTGGAAGCTACAAGCACAGATTTGGACCCTACCGAGCGCGAGCAGGCCGCTCAGGCCCTGATGAAAATTGTTCAAGTACTCTACCCCCTGCATCACTATAGGGCATTAAAGAGCTCCCCAGAAATTGTTAACAACGATCTGGTCGACGCCTTGAATAGAGGGACTGCCAACTCCCTCGGTAGGCGAATCGTGTCTGACCTTGATCGAGTTTTAGCGGCGCTAACGAGTTCTCATGTCGAAAAAGGGGAGGAAAGTCGTCTTGGACCATCAAGCCCCATTGCCCCAACAATCTCTGCAAATGAAGGCAGCGAAGGTCATCACATCCGCACTCGTACCATCATCAAACTTCCAAGAAATGACTCGCCTGCTATAGCGTCCCCTGGCGAATCGAGTCAGCAAGCAGGGTCTCGTATCGAGAAGGCGCCCGACACAACTACTTCTCTAGCATGGCAACTTACTCAAGAACTCCGACGCGTAGTTGAGGGCCCAACGACTGCGCCTGGCGAGTCAAAGGACGCCCTTAAAGCGGCACATGAAGCAGAGGAATCTCGGTTTGACGTACTTGCGAAAAAAGCGCGCGAACTTTACGCCGAGGGACGGATTGGTATTGGTTTCGACGAAAGCAATCGGCTGTATTTTGCTGACCTCCCGGCTCCCCACCGGCCGGCCTCTAAGACAGATCTCAAGTTTTTCGATGATCAGATAGATTCGCTCAAGGGAGTTATGACGAAGGGGCGACATGAGCTCGAAGAAGATCAGGCCAAACTATTGGAGAATGGACAAAGACCTCGTCACCGGGGCCAACCATTTCACCTTGACTTGTCATTTGGACGTTACCGTCGCCGATAAGGAATTTTTATGAGTCACTTGACCCTCGCTTCCAACGTGTCTCCCTCTCCAGAGCAGCCTTCCCTACCGACGGCTGAACCACCTCCCAATGCCGATGAAGAACGTAGACGGCGGGGAGTGCCCACCACTGTTCCAAGTACTCAGGAAGAAAGCGCTGCAAAAAGAGAGCAAGCTGCTCAAGCCAAGGAGATACAGACAAAGGTGCTATCTGACCTAAAAAGCACTTTGGCCGACAAATCTGTTGCCCGCCGAGATCGTATCCAAAAGATTATTGATTTACTACGGCAAGCTGCCGAAACTGACAATGAAGTCAAAGATGCTTCTCACGACCCATCCGCCAAGACAAACGAATCGCTGATTGAGCCGCAAATTCAAAAAGTCATTTGTGAATATTACAAGAGTAACGGAATTGAGGTCACCGCCGACCAAGTACGGAGCTTTGGGGAAGACTTTCTTACCATGACATCTCCTGACGCAAGTCTTACTGATAGAATCACTAGCTGCAAGCACATTCGTGAGCAAGCTGTGCCTCCTCAAGACCCGGGAGTGCCGGAGACGATGCCCTCCGTTACGGACGCCTATCTAAGGTTGACGCAGTATGAACTTGGTATTACGCCCGGAATGGGTGAAACGGTAGAATCTGTTATCTCCAAGCGTATTCAGGAGCTTGAGAAAGTCCAAGACCACGTTAAGGAGTTTATTCGGCTCTATCAGAGTGGCAGCCACATAGAAGCTGCAATGCTTCTTCCCCAAATTCTTGAATTAGCAAATGTCGTGGCCGCCAACAACAAAGACGGCGCATCGGGATACAAGGACCTCGTCAAGGAAATTGGCGCTCAGACCAATGGAGCAATTACTCTCAATTGGGCTGAATTACGAGGAATTGAGGCAAGTTACAAGGCGCTAGTGGCATATAACCAACAAGTGAAAGGCTCTAAAGATCCCTCCGTCCTGCATGACGCGCTGAAGCAGGCGACGACTCACCTGGAACATCGCCAGCAGGCAGTTTTGGCTGAGCAGAAGAATCAAATCATTTCTCCCGTTGAGGGTCAAGCTGAACAACGTGGCATTAACTGCTTCGGCAGGCACTTTGAACAGACCTATGGGATCAAGAACTTTGAGACATATCGGAGTGGGCTTGAGCTGGCGTCTCGTTACGTTGAACGTCGGGAGCAATTACGGCAAGAACAAGGCAAAGGAAATATTTTAACATCGGCAACCTATTGTCAGCGCCTCATGGGCGACATTCTTCCAACTATCGAGCAACTACAGCACGCTGGAAACGGGGCGGTAGTTGCCGAATTCCGTCGTATTTTTCGTGAGTCGAACCCGCGAGAAATCGATATTGTCCAAGATTTTCAAGAAGGCCACTCTGCTCCGGAGGGACTTGCAGAAAATTTAAGACGCCGCAGTACTCGGGTATTCTCCGGTGGTTCAGATCCTTCTATCCCGGACGCCGATACAGAATTAAAGAAAGTTCTTCATGTTCTTGAACCAGAGGGTGAAAGAGCTCTCATGACTCTTACCCTGGCTCGACAATTTGCCGCCAGCAAAGACCCGTCAAAAAGAGAAAGAGCTATCGAACTTGCCATTGAAAGAAATGCAACACGTCCCGATGGTACGATTGATAAAGAGTTGCAGGCGAATATTAAAGGCGCCATAGAAAAAATATGCCCAGAAATACAAAAAGTTCAAGTGCCGACATCCGGCTCAAAGGATTTATTACCAACGGGGAGTGAGCGCAAATCAGAATCTTCCCATACACCTGGCCGGGGGAATAGCGACACTCCGCAAATGGGTAGACAACAGTTAAATGATATTGCTGCTCAAAGAGTCTTTGAGCAAGCTCGCCAGCGCTACGTGTCATCCGGCTTTAACCCAATGGTTCTCAATGACCTGGAGAATGTTCCGACAGTTCAGGCTGCTGCAGGGGGCGCAGCTCATGCAGCGGCAATTCAACGCGCCTACACTGACTTTGCCGATTACTGCGGCATGTTTGGAAAGCCTCCCATTGAAGCGGCTCTTGAACAGGGTCTTCCCGGTGCGCGTAATGTCGTCGGGGGGAAATTATATTCTCCCTCGGTACTGAACGAGGCCAATAAGCTTATCGAGGCCGCGGGACAAGCTGCGGCGACCAGGAACTCTCAACTAATCGATGATGCTCTTGCCCGAGTTGATGCCCTCGGGGTTGATTCTGAACTAAGAACCTACATCTATGAGACCGCTCGACAAATGGATGCCGAGGTCTTATTGCAATCGGGAAGTGGCAACCCCACCATGGGCAGAGCAATTTCAATTTCCAGGCGGCTTGAAGAGATTTCCAATGATCCGGAAGGAATAAAGTCGGATGTGTTGGCAAAGTTTCTCGAAGAGCAAGGCCGCATTGATCCGGCGGCAGTGCGATTGGGGCATAGCTTTTTCAACATAGCCTTTGAACGGAGGGGGATGGGTGACTTTGCTTCGTTCCTAGCAAAGACTCCTGAACTGGTGAATGACCCCAATATCATGGAAGTGCGCCGACTTCTTTATCCTGTTCCAGGGCGATCGACGGTGATGCTTGAGCCTCGCAAATCCGTTTTTGTTGATAGGCCACCAAGCCAGGGACTAAGCGACGCGCAGAAATTGGCGCGAAGATTCATAATAGATTGGAGCGATAGCTGTGAATTGGCGCCGCTACCAAAGGATATGAAGCCGCGTAATGTTGAGAACGCTATGCGTGCTAGCCACCGCTCCTTTCTAGAAAAGGACCTGAATAAGGGATTCAAATCTGCGCAAGAGCGGCATGAATTCATCCAAACGGTTACAGACGAAACGGGCTTACAGCCAGTAGACTACATGACGCGACAGTTGCGTAACGAAGGCTATGCGGATCGGGATATTGCATCAATTTGTGATCGTTGGCTCAAACAAATCTATGGTCAGGCTGTTTACGAAGAGGCGAAAAGGGGAAAGATCGCCGTTGATGCCGTGCATGGCCGACAGGCCGCCGGAATGTCTCCTCGCACCGCGGCAGTGGAAGGACTGCTCTCAAGAATGAGCACTCAACAAAATAGCCTATTGCTGCGCGCTGTAGATGACGGCAACGCCGAGCGCGGGCAAAGTGTGGCAGGTGCGCTTGCTCCTGTTAATGAAACCTCAAAACAACACGAGTATTGGGTAGAGGCGCGGAAACTCGCGGATACTTTTAAACAAATTCTTGACGATCCCAATTTGACTGATGAGCAAAAAGGCGAGGCAATTGATAGGGCGGTTGCAAGTCTCAGGGACCCTGACGCTGAGCGACGCGCGCTACTCTTCCTCTACCAAGAAACCGGAATTGTCTTTCAGTACTCTTCTACGGCCAAGCAATAGAGCGATCACTGCCGAGGCGAACTCTGTCCTTGATAAGTGAAGGAGACAAACCAAGTAACACGGCTGGCTAGTAGCTCTCCATCGGCGGGCAAGAACATACGAGATGCTTGTCGCCATAGGCGCTATCGACTCTTCCCACTGCCGGCCAAAACTTGCTTTCGCGAGTCCAGGGAGCAGGGAATGCGGCTTGTTCGCGCGAGTATGGACGGTCCCAGGTGTCGGAAAGCAGCACTTCCGCAGTGTGTGGCGCATGTTTAAGAACATTGTTGGCTGCATCTGCCCTTCCCGTCTCAATTTCATGAATTTCTTGACGAATGGAAATCATGGCATCGCAAAATCTATCAAGTTCCGCTTTTGATTCACTCTCGGTCGGCTCAACCATCAATGTCTCAGCCACGGGCCACGAAACTGTCGGAGCATGAAAGCCGTAATCCATGAGACGCTTTGCCACGTCCACCACCTCAACGCCGCACGTGCGTTTAAAGTTGCGCAAGTCCAAAATGCACTCATGTGCTACAAACCCTCCGCCTCCGGTATAGAGCGTCGGATAGTGGCTCTCAAGACGCTTGGCGACATAGTTAGCGTTAAGAATAGCAACCTCTGTGGCGCGCCGCAGACCGTCTCGCCCCATACAGCGAATATATACCCACGGGATAACCAGTATCAGCGCTGAACCCCATGGGGCTGCACTTACAGGCCCAACCCCATTTTCACGCCCTATCCCTGTTTGCTGACTGAGGTCCACCAGAGGGTGGCTGGGCAAAAATGGCGCCAGATGGCTCTTTACCGCAATGGGGCCCATACCCGGGCCGCCGCCGCCGTGCGGGATACAAAATGTTTTATGCAAATTGATGTGGCAAACATCGGCCCCAATATCCACC
>CAZPBV010000235.1:0-5532 GCA_964584675.1 uncultured Bdellovibrionales bacterium | reverse complement strand
CACTTGATCGATAACCACATCTTCGCCCACCTTCATGCCAAACTTGCCCGCAATAGCGGCAACAGATGGTGTGGTGCGTGGATCGGAAAATAGAATGAGGCGCCCGCCCTTTTCGGCGTAAGACTCCAACATATCAATTTCAGCTTGCTGGAGAGGCTTCTTCGGCGAGGCCAAGATAACCGCTGCGGCATCATCGGGGACAGAACTTTTCTCGCCCAAGAACAGACTTTCAACCGTCAGGTGCTCATCTTTGATAGCTTCAGCCAAGTCTCTCATGCCGCCGGGATTTGCATCTTGCAGAGACGGCTCGCCATGACCCTCAATAACATACACCTTTTTCGCCTCTCCTCGAGTCAGTTTGATTATGGCGTTTGTAACGGCCTCTTCGCTAAATTCATTAATACGGCTCACTCCCTTTGAGTCACCCTCGCCATACTCAAGGTAGACAAGATTTCCGGGCTTCATGTCGTATTTCTCTATCAGTTCCGGATGACTTCGAGGGTCGATCACCTCCTTGGAAACCTTGGACTGATTGAAGTACCGATACTGATCGAAAAGCTGATCAATCTCTTCGTCTCCCACAGATTCATTCCCCTTGAAGGCCACCAAGCGCAAAGGCTTTTTGAGGCTCTCTATAATGGAGGCCGATTGAGGGGCCAGGCTATACACACCTTCAGCAGTAAGATCCCACCTTTTCTCAGCGCGCTTCACAAACCAATTCGCCACACCTAAGAGACCAACAAAAATAGCGCCATAGAGCACCGCATGCGCTCCGAACCTGGCGCCCCTTGTGGTCATGAGGGACCCGGCACCGCTCATACTTGCAGCTCCAGACGAAAACGCCCACACCACAAGCAGCAGGATCCCAGCTAACAGGTGAACGAGTACAAGCGGCGTGGCAAAATCATTCACAATGAGCCCGCCGCCCACCCCGAATAGCAATATGACTAAACCTAAGTACCCAGTAAATCGAAGCCAGCGGCTCATAGTTTATTACCTCCAACGTTGCGCTTCGAGCGCTCGATGAGAAAGAAACAATCCAAACAATACGAGACTTATGAAATAAAACGAGGAAGTGGTGGTCACCACACCTCGAATCAGATCGCGCGACTGCATAACCGGTGAAAGGAATTCTAGAACAGTGGCCACACTTCCTCCAACCGCTTCGGCCGGGGAATGAATGACATACAGAAGGAGCAGCGTTACCATTCCGCTAATAGCGGCAACAATCTGATTTTCGGTAAAAGCAGAGACCCCCATAGACACCGCGGCAAACCCCAGCCCACAAAGGAAAACCGCCAAAAGACCGCTTAAAACAGGGGCAAATTCGGGTCCGGGGTCCCCGAACAGCACCAACAGCATGGGAAAGGAAAATGCCGCCAGCACCATCAAAAAAAGAACGAACGCCACGCCTAGAAATTTTCCGGCAACAATTTGACCTATTGAAAGTGGCGATGTCATAAGCAACTCAAAGGTGCCTCGACGCTTCTCTTCCGCAATTGTCCGCATCGTCAATACAGGGATCAGAAATACCAAAATAATAAGAAGCGTATGGTAGTAGGGCTCAACCACCCACTGATTCAAATTGGGAGATTGCCCGCCCTGACGAAATTGCATCATAGCTTGGTAGCGGGCGACCATAATATTAAAGATACCAAGGAGGTTAAAAAAGAAGTACCCGGCCAGCAGCACAAAGCCAGAAAGGACAAAGTAAGCCACCGGTGAGACAAAGAATGATAGTATTTCCCGGCGACATATAGAGAAAATGTTACGCATACGCTAATTCCTCCAAAGAATTCTTTCTTATCATAGTGGTCCTGCGCCCTTTTTCTTACTTCCTCTGCAGCGGCCTCTTTTAGACACCCATCGCCCTTTCCGATGGATCCTGACTCGAAGGGTGCGCGCGACCATTAGCTTGGAAGTGGGGCGAACTCTCCGAAGCTACGCACTCGATAAATACCTGCTCAAGAGAGCGATCTTTAACCAACTCGCTCAGCTGCTGCTCAAGCACTATTCGCCCGCGATTAATAATCACTACCTTACTGCATACCATAGACACTTCGGGAAGAATGTGCGTGCTCAATATGACCGTATGGTCCTTGGCCAAAGAGGAGATGAGCTGACGAATTTCAATAATCTGAGCCGGATCTAGTCCGCTTGTTGGTTCGTCAAGAATAATAACCTCAGGATCGTGGATAATCGCCTGCGCAAGTCCAACTCGCTGCCGAAAGCCCTTCGATAGATGCTGACAGAGTTTGCAGCGAACACTCCGCAGAAAACAACGCTCAATCACGCTATCCACCCGACTGGAAATTTCCCGGGTTGGAATTCCTTTAATGCGCGCCACAAATTGCAGGTACTCCTCAACTGTCATTTCCCCGTAGAGGGGTGGATTTTCAGGAAGGTACCCAATCCGTCGTCGAACTTCATCAGACTGGGTAATAACATCAAACCCCGCAATGCGAGCCGTACCCGATGTGGGGGGTAAAAAGGTCGACAACATTCGAATAGTCGTGGTCTTACCCGCTCCATTTGGGCCAAGAAAACCTACTATTTCACCCTTATGCGCAGTGAAACTGACGTCAGAGACCGCGTAATATTCGCCGTAACGCTTGGCTAGTTTCTGTACCTCAATCATAAGAGAAGCAACCCAATCCTGTGTAGTACTTACCAATGGGCGAGCATCCGGCTCACCTGAATTGGGCATTTACACCAAGATGGTGCACTGCACAAGGGCATCGCACAAGAACATCAGATCTATGTTGGTGAAGCGACTTACGAGGCTGCCTATTCGGGTTAGCGACCGGGTCTACGGCTCGTCTTGATTGAGCTCGACAATGCGGCCGTCACACATGATCATGTATTCTTTTCCGGCCATTTTCATTTTGCCGCGGTTGCAATCAGAACCGTTTGACTTGACTCGAGAACCCTTTGCCTCGCCCCCGCCGACCTGATTCTGATCCATCTCGGTTTTAACGAGGGTCTTTTCATCTTCCGGAGCCCGCATAATAAGACTGAGTCTTCCCATCTGCCGGGCGGTCTGTACTTTCAATGCGTCCTCGGTGCTCACTTCAAGGGTCAAAGTTTTCCCCGGAGTTCCCACAAGTTTATCAACGGGCCCTCGCTTCGCCGGAACTGTTGCGTCACCGCCATATGATAATACTCTCGCATTTTGCACGATTACTTTGCTGGTAAGCTTCTGATCCTCGTGGAAGGTCAAGACGACATCAACTTTTGTGCCCGGCAACGCGTGTCCCTCAAGCCCGGCAGTTGCATCTACCTCGATAGAAACGGCACGCATCCCGGGAGTAAGAGGAAGCTGCATCGACATCGGCTCACTTGTTAAACTTGAGCGGGTGATTGGCAAGCCCGGTTGCAAATCAACCTTGGCATACATTTCCTGAACCTCTGAGATATCTCGGATGGCCTCTTCAGGCACTTGATTGCGCGGCCAAAAGACCTCTTTAAACCGCATCTCCGACAGCTTCCTCCCGGCGGAGATAAGTCTCTCGGGAGCAAGTAGACTTACCGTTCCAACAAGGGGGGCCTGAACACTTTCATTGGTAGCAAGCTCACGCGCATCGGCAGTCGGCTTAAAGTTCAACACCAAGAGAGTAATAACGAGCAGCGATAGAGCAAGACCGGCCGCGGCGACAAAGAGCAGTCGCTCCTTATCATTCCGACTTGCAAATACCGGATACTGCTTGCCAAATTTTGAACCCATACTCAGTCAATCCGTTAGGCACTATCGAGAAAGGCCTACTTTCGTCCAGCATAGTTGTAACCGTTCAGAGTTTTTCCGGAGATACGGTTACCGCTAGTTTGTGATAACGACCACTTTCCGTATAAAATTGAGTAAATTCATTTCCCCGAAAGCCCTTAAATATTGTTATGTAACTAAGTATTTGAAGAGCTACATAAATTTTGGGCTGTAACCTCCTATGTAAGTAGAAAGAAAAAGTGTTATTTTTCAACTAGTTAAATATTTTTGCGAATAACCCCGCTACAACATTGGTTATTTGCAGTCCCCTGTGCTCATGTGTACCCGTTCGTTCCTCTGGCATGGACCAATACAACTTTCAATAACCGTTCAGCTTGTCCGCCACGATAGGACCGAGCTATGGTGCATCAATGCGAAAAGGTATTCTTATTATTCTCTTACTTCTATCCGGATGCGGTTTTTTTGGCTCCCCTGATAAGCCGGCCGATTTGCCACGGGCTCGACCACGCGCCCACGTTCCAGCCATCCAAAATGAAACGACACCTGTTTCCATAGATACCGTGGAAACAGCGGGCAATAATTCACTCATTGAGATCCTTTGGACAATTCCCTCAGAGCCTGTTGACGGTTTTGTCATCCACTATGGGGAGTATCGAGATTCCCTTAATCAGGAGATAAGAGTTTCGCGCGATTCGCTGGAACGATTGGAAGGGCCCGATAATCGCCCCTTGTTCCGTTATGTTATGGGAGATGTTCCTAAAAACAAACCAATTTTCATAGCGATAGCCTCGTACCGCGACAATGTTACATCGCCACCGAGTGCCGCATACGAAGTACAGCCGCAACAGTGACGGCAGCGAGAATAACAAAAGGAGAGCCTATTTCTGAGCCAACGGAGGCACGAGCACGGCGGTTGCCTTTTCAAACACTCCTGCATATTGAGCGTCGCTCAGTCCTAACAGGCGAAGCGGACTCTTCGGCGGTATCT
Source organism: uncultured Bdellovibrionales bacterium (assembly GCA_964584675.1). GTDB lineage: Bacteria > Bdellovibrionota_C > UBA2361 > UBA2361 > JBGSMV01 > CAZPBV01. The sequence goes on along the minus strand of CAZPBV010000235.1, from coordinate 823 downwards.
GCGAACCCGGCGCCAGCTTGTCCCACTTGTCTGCCTGAAACTGGAGCACCATTTCCGAAGCCGCCGCGCAAATCGGTTTCATCACCGTACGGCCGGGGGTCTTTGATTGCGCCTCCGGATCAATGCCAAAAAGAAGCGCCTCGGGCACCCCCGCCTTTCGAAGATACAGCAGGCCCATTTTCTGCGGCTCAAACTTAAAATCTTTTTCCAACCGGTAGAGCAACTTAACTCTCGGCATCTCTTGAGCGAGCTTGACGTAGTGCGCCTGAAAATTCACCACAGCCAGTATCTCGCCGATATGAAGGAAGAGCGCAGCCACTTCGCATTCTTCCACCAAATTCTTGGCGCATGCCTCGCTGAGGACTTTGGCGACTTGGGAACACAAAAAGCAACGCTCCTTGGCGGCATCAAGATACTTTGCCCCCCGCGCCTGATCGAGCTGCTCAACTGTCTTGAGAGAATCCAAGGTTCCAATGATCACAGAAGCGCCTAAGCGCTCGATAACCGCCTTTAAGGTGAGGGCGGGAGGGCGCCCGCCGGAATATTGCATTGAATTTGCAAGTTTCAGCAACTCAAGCACTATGGAAGGATCGCGCGACAAAGCAGTCGTCAGGTCATTGATTCTGACATTAGCTTCCCCAATCAGCACTCGCGCCTGATGCAGATGCTCTTCCTGAGGCGGTATTATCACATCCACCATGCTTTTCGTTGAACGTGGCGCCAGCGACTCTGTTGAACTCATGCGAAAATTACTAAACCTTTGCATCGAACCGAAAGAGGCGAAATGATTGAAAAGGCAAAAGAATATTTGAAAACAGCTAAA
>CAZPBV010000234.1:0-5590 GCA_964584675.1 uncultured Bdellovibrionales bacterium | reverse complement strand
GCAGGATTCTGACGATACGGCCTCGGTCGATTTATACTATGGGACTCAGCCGGCTACATCCGGAGGCACTCTGATTGCTTCGGTATCCGAAGGGCAGGGGACCTATGTGTGGAATACGAGTTCAGTACCCAATGGTACCTACTATGTGTACGGCGTAGCTTCCGACGGTAGGAATAGCGTTTCGCGCCTGGCTTCCGGGCCGGTTGTTATCGCGAATGACGGATCGGGAGCCGGGAGTCCTCCGACACTCAGTTTGGAGACCCCTTCCGCCGGCCTCGCCGTATGCGACAGCCTACAGGTAAAGGGCTATACACTCGAGCCCGACCGCTACGAGGATGTTTCAGTCGTAGAAGTCCTCGTTGACGGGACCCTCTTTGCGAAGATTCGGCCTGATGTGTATAGCTCGGCTGCCAAAAATTCATATCCGGCCCTGGATGCAAGTAATTCGGGGTTCAACAGTAGTTTCAGCGCTTCCGGTCTAACGACTGGTGCGCACACGGTGATTGTTCGAGCTGTTTCCAGCGATGGCGACATCACATCGACAACTGTATCGGTTACGAAACAGGTGAGCGGATGCCCTGATCCTATTGTCGATTCGGATCCGAGCGGTAGCCCAGTGAACGTCGATATCCCGGATTTGCCCGATGCTCGGGTTCCAACGTTGAGTAAAGCAACGCTGTCAGCGAGTGGACTGCTGACACTTAATATTGCGAAGGCCAACGAGAGTGGCATTTCCTGCTCGCTCGGGTTGCTCATTGGTTCTTCGGCGGACGATGTATCCCTGTCGGCTGGGTCGTTGACGGCTCAGTCTGCTTCTGTTGCGGTGACCGGGAAGGGAGTAAAGGCAAACAAGAAGAAGAGAAAAAGCTTCTATCTCAAGATAGCCAAATCTTGCGACGGGTACGATCCCGCGGTTTCTCGGGTTAAGAAAATTAATGTTTCCACGTCTGGAGGAGCAACAACATTGAGCGCTCTAGCCGGTACCATTTCTCAGAAGATCAAGGTACGTCAAATTAAGAAAAAGAAAAAAAAGGAAAGGAAATAGAACGTGATCGCTCAATAGCATCTCCCTTTTATATCTGCTAAGAAAGGAGAGTATGCAATGCGTTCACCTTCGTGTGAGATTCGTTCTCTTACTGCTTCTTCCTGTCTTTTCTATTGGGTCGTTAATTTTATTTAATACTAGAATTACCGCTGGAGCATTTATTGTTGTCGATGCTCGCGTTTCGAGTGGCGCTTCGCTTGAGGCGTTCTGGGCGCCCCCTCGGTCCGAGTTTAGTGCCATCCTCAGTTCTCGGTCTCCCCTCGTGGCAGGTCGACGGAAACGTTACACGTTGCCCATATCCCCGTTTCCTTTGGGAGCGGTGCGGATTGATCCGAGTGACGCCCCATTTTCGGCAACCATCGATCGCATTATTGTATCAACCCCGTTCTATCGAGGTGAGTGGTCTCGTGAAGCGGGGTTTGAAGGGTGGCAGGCATTCCTTAGCCTCAGCAATATTGGAGTAACGTCTCATGGTCGCTTGCAGGTTTCTTCGTCCGAAAACGATGGATCTATGGTCTTGTGGTTGGGGCGTGCGGCGGTCTTACACCAGTTTTTTACTGTTGCGCTGTACTTTCTTCCCCTCCTCGTGTTGTCGTTTGTCTGGAAATCGGTAGTGCAGGCGTATGGTCAGTTGAGAGTCTCTTCGCAAACTCGCTGGCTTGCATGGAAACTTCTTTCGCGTATGGCGCAGTACTTGTCTGAGCCGCGCCTTATCCCATTCTCTCCGTTTTCGCTGCTTCTGGTACTGGGTAGTTTGGCGGTATTTTTTATTTGTGTTGCGTTTAGACTCCATGGCTCGTCGATCGGTATTTGGGAACGCTACCTACCGTCGGAGAACCCGTCTCAGGTAGTTTGGGGACACCCGCGTCAAGTGCGAAGCGATGAGTGGCTTGTGGGCACGCCTTTTTTTCTTTCGCAGATAGAGCATCATCCGCCATTTCCTGAGGTGAATGAGTCGGTCGGAGCCGGCCGCTCTCCGCTATTACTGGGGCTTCCTACAACTCACCTCAGCTCTTATTTCCGTCCTCAGCTATGGGGATTCTTCGTGCTCAGTCCCGAGTACGCTTATTCGTATTGGTGGAACTTTAAGCTGTTCGGTTGCCTGGTAGGGATGTTTTTATTGTTGCTACTACTTACGTCTGGGGCGACGTGGCTTTCGCTTGTGGGGTCGCTGTGGTTTGTCTACTCGGGCTTCACCCAGTGGTGGTTCAGCGCCAATATGCTCGATATGGTGGTGTCTTTCTTCGGTGGGGTAATTAGTTTTTTTTACCTTTGGCAATCACAGCGCAGGATAGGAATTTTTCTGGGAGCCATTGGCTGCGCGTTGTTTTCAGTCAATTTCGCCTTAGCGCTTTACCCGGCCTTTCAGGTCCCCTTGGCCTATTTGGCGGCGGTGATATTGGCAGCACGGTTTGTAGACTGTCCGCCGGAACGAAGTAAGCTCATATGGCGAGTGGCGGGGGTGTTAAGCGCCCTGGCTGTTGCTGTTGCGGTATTGGCGGGATTCTACCGTGACGCATACCCTACTATCGAGATAATGATGCGGACGGTTTACCCAGGATCTCGACATGAAGTGGGGGGTGGCTTTGGGCTATTGCGATACTTTTCAGGCTTTTTTGACCTTTTTGTCGGGGAAACGGTTTTTCCAGCCGCCTTTGGCAACATTTGTGAGGGAAGCAATTTTTTGCTCTTTTGGCCGCTGACCCTTGTGGTAGTGCTCATAGGTGTGCTGCGAAAGGAGAAGTTTCCTGCGCTCTTCATAGGGCTCCTCGGGTTTATTCTGCTTTCTTCCTACTATGTGGTCGAGGAGATACCTGCTTGGTTGTCTAAGGTTACGTTGCTCTTCGTTGTTCCCGTTCCGCGCATGATGCTCGCCATTGGCTTAGCTAACATAATTTTGGTCATTGCCTATCTGGCAAAGAAGATAAGACTTGCACGAGCGGATTTCGTCAGCGCTTTGTTCTTTGTCGCCATTGCCATTGTGATATTTTCAGTTCGTTTTGCGCAATGGACCCAAGGATACTTTTCGAGCTGGAAGGTATCTTCAGTAGCGATCCTATTGTTGATTGTTAGTATTCAGTATCTTCGAGGTAAGCGATACCAATTCGGATTTTCCCTTATTCTTTTAACTGTGGTGTCAAATATTCTTGTAAATCCGGTGACTATCGGGCTCGGTAGTCTGTCCCATGCCGAATTATTTAGGACAGCGCAAGAACTATCGGCGAAAGGGGGGGGCGGCCGTTGGGTTGTGTTAGGGGACTTTGTTTTGCCCGGGGCGCTGAAAGCAGCTGGAGTGCCCGCCTTTAATGGAGCAAAGTTTGCGCCAAACTTGGATGAGTATCGAAAGCTTGATCCCGAGGGTGCATACGCAGCGGTTTATAATCGCTATGCCCACGTCATTGTTGATAGCAATACAAAGGATGACACCGTGGCATTTAGCTTGCTGCAGGCTGATCTTATTCGTGTAAGCTTGCCCCTCTGTTCTCAAAAGGCAAGAGACTTGAATTTGCGGTATTTTGTGGTATCTGCGGACCAGCGCGCAAGCCTGCCCCCGTGCCTTTCCCCGGCTTTTCCGCGCCCGCTGCATGGTTACTTGTGGATTTATCAATACTCATCATAGGGGCTCCTTTCTGTGACTCGTCCGCTACTCCATTCGGGGGCGGTGGGGTGAATGGTAAAATAGTCACCGAGCCTCTGAGGGGAGGTGCATAGTACCGGTCTATCGAGCGGGATAAGAGAGAAGCATTAATTACCATCAACGAGAGAATCATGAGCCATCGGAGAGGGTAGATGGGGTGCGCAATAATTGCAAAAAAACAGAGGGCGGCGGGAAGGAGGTAGCGCCCCTGAAGGATAAAGGTTGGATTACTTGCCACGAGAACGAACTCGATGACAAACATGAAGATAGTATGCAAAATGAATAGGGCCTGCAGGCGCCACGGAAACTTCACTCGTCCTCGCGCCGAGTACCATGCCATACAGATAGCGTTAGCTACCCATGTCCATAGTACCAGACGATAATAGCTTTCGCGGGTTTTGTAGTCTGTCCACCCAAGGAGGCCAATGGATTGCTCCCAGAACCCCCAGAGACGTTCATAAATTGATTCCCAGAGGGCGAGCGGAGACACCGGCGAGACTGAGGACGGCGCATCTCCCGCCGGTAGCCAAGCGTAGTAGAGAATCCACGAGAAAAAGAGCGGGACGATTGCCAGAACGGCCGCAGAAAAGACAGAGGAAGCGACTGGGCGACCCCGCAACTTATTGATTATTACTTGAGCGCTTCCTGCCGCCCCAATCGTCATAGCGACAATCCAACCGGCCTGCTTGACCAAGCAAGCTGCGGTGAGAGAAAACAGCGCAATGTGCCGCAGGTTTCGCCCGGCTAATGTCTCTGAAGCAGCTACTAACCCAATTCCGGCCAGTGGGATAAATATAGCATCCGGGTTAATGGAGCTCGAAAGGAATCCCACCATTGGCGTTAGGACCACGCAAATTACCAATTCAGTGCGACAGGTATTCAGGCTGGTCTTTCCAAGTATGTGCCACACCAATCCCCAAAGGAGAGTGACCATGAAACAGACGGACAGACGGTAGGCAAAGTGGCTTGAGTAGGGGCTCAGTCGAAACGTCCGTGTAGCTCCCTCACCGAGCGCCCACAGCGGTACGTAGAAGAAAGGTGGGTACAGTAGAGCGGATGTTTTTCGCAGCACTTCTTTATTTGACTCGGCCTCGGTCCAGGAGAGGGATTTGAAGCGAATCAAATCCTCTTTGGTTACCTTTTGTTTGCGGTGAAACGGGATGCTATGGAGTTTTGACTCGAAAGAAAGAGGATTTTCGAACGCTGCTGGAATGCGCGCAAAAGTATCGGTGGGGACCCAGGGGGCATGACCAATCGACAGGGCTTTGAGGTAGTGGGCAAACTCATCAGGGGATTGAAATGGCGCCTTAACAACCGCCCACACGGAAAAATACAAAAAGAGCAAGCAGAGACCTGCGCCTTGCCACGCGCAGTGCCAGCCAGGAGAGGAGGGCTTGTGTGCTATCCCTGACATTGCGTATAGCTTTCACCGCCTTGATACTGCTAAAAAATACCGGACCGGCATGCCCAGGCATATGTTTTAGCAAGGCCCTTCTCAAGCGACACCGCGTGCTTCCATCCTAAATTATGAATTCGTGTTACATCCAGTAACTTGCGAGGCATGCCGTCGGGCTTTGATCTATCGTATACAATATCCCCTTCGAACCCCACGGTCTTCTTCATGAGCTCGGCAAGTTCCCCAATGGAGACATCTTCACCAGTGCCGACATTAATGGTCTGAGATTCCGAGTAACTGCACATGAGGGTGTAAAGAGCTTCCGCTAAATCATCAACATATAAGAATTCTCGCCGTGGGGATCCCGTGCCCCAAATGACAACCTCCGGTAACTTCTTCACTTTAGCATCGTGAAAACGCCGCATCATCCCGGGAATTACATGCGAATGGTCTGGATGGAAATTGTCCCCTTCGCCATACAGATTGGTCGGCATGGCGGAAATAAAATCCT
>CAZPBV010000233.1:3173-5623 GCA_964584675.1 uncultured Bdellovibrionales bacterium | reverse complement strand
TTGTTTCAGGCCAGGGAAATTACGACAAAGATAAGCATACACTTACCTTCCCTATTGCAAAGTTAGAAGCTAATGAAGTAAAAACCTTCATTGTCAAAGCAAAAGTTGCAAACGCTGAAGCACTACCGGATACCGATGATGTTTTGTGTATGGCCAATACAGTACAGGCACAAATTAAAAATGACATGAGCGTAGACAACAGCCAGTTTTGTGTTCAAAAAGCTGTCTCGGCTAACCCAACAAAGACGCCGGTAAAACAGCCCACACAGACAAAAGGTGGTCTGCCAGTCGAACCAGAACCGAAGACAACGACAACTCCGGCAACTGGACCTGAAGCACTTTCACTGCTTGTACTTATTCCCTCAGGGATCTCCGGATTCCTGCTTCGAAAAAAAGTAACACGAAGCTAATCCGGAACAATCGTCATCTCGCCTAAGGCGGATGATATCGGAGAGAGGTGTTTTTAGAATATTTATCAACCCCTTTTTACGCACCGAGAACATCTCTTCCCGATAAGGGTCCGAACTTTACCTAAATAGGTAAGGCGTAGGAGGTTACTACCACCGACTGGTCGCTTGCGATCATTTCGACAGGCAGTAACTAGGTCTTTGAAAACAGGCATTAACCAAAATTACTAAATTCCTGTCTTTTGCATGAGCAAAGGACATTTCAACCGTTACGAAGGAGGGAAGGAATTTGGCCCAAGTGGAACCGTACCCAGATCCGTAGGTTCAGTTCGAAAGGATACGGAGTGAAGTCACTAGACGCGGCCACTCGCAAGGAGATTGCAACAGCGCTCAAGGCAGTCGATCCAGTCACATTTGGCGGGATTGCTGACCTTCATGAGATGCATAAGGCATCCCTCGTGAAGTGGGCACACGGTTACGGCATTACGGATGTAGATAATCCGCTTGGAGGCGGAGGAGGTACATCAGTCATGAGCGATGCAAAGCTCGACGAGATCAAGCGGATTTTGGAGGAGCAAAGTGCTCGTCAAGAAAGAACGCTTAACGAACTTAAGAGAAGCCAAGATGACGCACCACAAAAGTTTGCGGACGCTCTTCGGCCAATGTTTGAAGGATTAACTGACGGCATGGATCGCCTCGTGGGTAATATGCCTACCGGCGCTCCCGCCACACCAGTTGGTGCAACAAGCACAACTCCGCCACCAACAACGGCAGGAGAAACGCCAACGACGAATGTCTCAAAAATCGTCGGAAAGACGCTCGATGAGGCACATGATCTCTTACCCACTGGGTATGCGATCACCTCGATCACGCGTACATATCACCGGCGAGTACTCTTGGACGATATCATCAGCTATACCGTTGACGGCCACAATATCAGTGTGGTTGTCAGTGACGGCCCAGACCCTGATGATGCCTCGGCTGCCATACGCATTCCGGAAAGGCCCCGACCACTAGAACGGGTTCGGGCTGAACCTATCCATAGTGAGGAGAGCGGACACGGCGGAGAGCATGGAAGGAAAAGCTTCGCCAAACGAGCAAGTGAAAGTTTTGCCAGCGGTTTGACGCTTGGCATCTGGAGACCCAAGGACAAAGAGCACAGCTAGGAAGGATACTGTCATGATCATCGTCTTCTGGTTTCTTGGAGCGTTCACCGCGTTTCTCGTCATTCTGACAGGAGTTGACGCGGTCGACATAACAGATGTTCGCCTGGGCTGCCCATTCACGCGGTGGAACATCTGCGTTGATGACGGGCAAGGACTATCGCTCCATGAGGAGATCGTCCCAGCCTTCCAGCCCATCGACAGCAACAGCGTCGTCTCGGTAGTACCAACACCGTACGTTCCCATTAGTGACACGCTCGAAGAATCTTCAGCGCCACTGGTGGACATGAGCGACGGCATGCATGGCGGCACCAATGTCGACCCCAACAACGACTTGATCCAGGTGGTAAAAACTGGCGAAGGCAATAGAGGTATAGCTCATGTGGACCTCGGTCCGGATGAGATAGGTTACCTCTCGGGCAACGAAGTCAATGGGGTCGTCGGGAAATTTCTCGCCATCGAAGGACCACACCACGGCGATTATCCTATTGTCGACGGTCAATATATGCGGGTCAAAAAGACTCAGGGCGGGAAGAAAATCATCTGCGACGACTACAACGCGCAGAAGAAACATCCCGGCTGGATCGTGACCGGCATCATCGGCATCAGCTGTTAGGAGGCTATCATGGCAGCAATCTTAGGGTGGATCGCCGCGATAATCGCCGGCATCAGCCTTGTAGCTTGTTTGGTCTTTGGTCATCCTGACACATGGGGCATTATTCCCAATATCAGGTTCGATCGAGATCAGCATAGCCTACAGGAGTGTGACCCAAAACCCGGAGAGGAGTGCAAGCTCGTCTCCGTTCCGCTTCCGACCGCAACGCCAATCCCGCCGTCGCCAACACCTGTTCCCGCACCTGTAAGCCAGGAGGTTGGCAAT
>CAZPBV010000233.1:2640-3163 GCA_964584675.1 uncultured Bdellovibrionales bacterium | reverse complement strand
GGCGATAGCGACGGGCATGAAAGCTGACGGCTTTGTCGGTAACCGCGAGATCCACACGGATCAAGGGTTTGTCGCTGCTGTCGGCGAAGGTAACTGGCTCAATATTACCGTTGCGAATACACGGTATGAGCTGGTCAACGCCAACGAGGCAGAGCAGGAGTTCAAGGATGCACTTCAGGAAGCAATGTTGAAAGGACCCTTGTCCGATCAGATCTTCCCGCTAGATGCATCCTGGCTCAACCCAGAGGAGGAAAAGTTCATGCGAATGTCACACGCGCCATGAACATGGCTCTCTACCGTCGTGACGAATGATTAGGCCATTGGAGGGCCTCAAATACCATGAACAAGACAATGCGCATTTTTCTCGTTGGACTGTTCGCTGTGATCTTCGGCTTCGCGCCGTCGCTCACCAATGCGCAGGATACTGTGCGCGAGATCCATGTCGATAGCTGCGAATATTCGCAGGACTTTTTGTCAGGAGCTGGCCTCTCGCAGGTTCAGAATGTCGTCATCCCGGAAGGAT
>CAZPBV010000233.1:1997-2630 GCA_964584675.1 uncultured Bdellovibrionales bacterium | reverse complement strand
ACGGCTGGCCTCGTCATCCGCGAGGATGGACCGCTGTCTGCGCGTTACATTCTAACGGACGGCAAGACCAAGGTCGTGTCGACGGCACATGCTCAGGACAAGGTGGAGGAGGCACTCGATCTTCTTCGGATGCACAATTGGGCGCTTAGCGTCGTGATCGGACCGGAGGCGGTCAACATCGAGAGTGTCCAATACTATAACACGCTTGACGGCTTCGTCCAGGGATGCAAGACATTCGAGATGCTCACCATGGGTGGGTCTCCCGACTGCACGCATATCTGTGACGTTGACGCCGACGGCGCCCTCGATGCCAATTCTATCCCGACGGGAACGCAGGATGTCGCCCTCAGCCCAGCTGATGGTAGCGGCCTCTGTGCACACTTCTGTCCGGTGGTGGACAATGCGATCGATTCTATCGCCCCGGTCGTCGACAAGGCGAAAGAGGTCATTTATGAACAGACTGTCGATAATTCGACCTCCCAGCAAACTACCCAAACGGTTGGCCAGACCAACACTGCACGCACGCAGATGATTGATGGCCTACCAGCTTGTGTCGATGGTGTCACGTACACCGCTACTAACGGCTGGGTTATGTCCGGTGCCAATGGCATGTGCTCCTTTGGGGAGAACACG
>CAZPBV010000233.1:0-1987 GCA_964584675.1 uncultured Bdellovibrionales bacterium | reverse complement strand
GGCGGCTGCGTCTACAATGGAGGCCTTTCCGGCATCTTGACAGATGGCGTCGTCAACCCCTCGTCGGAGGAACTTTCAGCCTACCCGGCGTGCTAGCTTCCCGAGCTAGGATTTGCCAAGAAAGGGCCGGAGTAAGGTTAATGCCTGGCTGATCGTATCCTGATGGATCGATGCTTAAAGCTCATTGCGAGCCCAGCGTCCCCTGAGGGTACGAACAGTTGAGAGGGAGACGAAAGTCTCAGATGAAGCGTGATGGCTTTATTGTGTACGCTCTTGCGACACACTACTGCTTTTGCAGTATCCATCACGACCATCTGGTCTTTTTCTCCCTCTCCCCTTTCCCAACTAAGAAAAGGCACCCATCGTGCCACAAGCTTTCTTATTTGAGATAGGGGAAATTTGAGGAAACTTACTCGTAACAATTTAACAATGGAGATTCTGAAACAAGTTCAGAATGACATGAATATGAAAAAGCAAAATAAAACAGACCAACCTTTAGTTAGCGTTGTAATGCCTGCGTATAATGCGGGAAGTTACATCGCGGAAGCGATTGAAAGCATCCTTCATCAAACATATAAAAATCTTGAGCTTATCATTGTTGATGACGGCTCAACCGATACCACGCATCACATAGCCAAGGCCTATGCCAAAAAAGATAGGCGTGTTGTCGTACTTCATAACGACAAGCACAATGGAATATCAATGACTGCTAACAGAGGTATGCGAAGAACTCGTGGTGCTTATATTGCCCGTATGGATGCAGACGATATTGCCCTCCCAGACAGGCTTGAAAAACAAATTGCCTACCTAGAATCCCATAAAGAAACAGTAGCTGTTGGAGGGTTTTGCTACATCATCAATAAAGACGGTAAGGTCATTGGTAGAAAAACCTTCCCAACCTCATTTGAAGAGATTTACGAATACATCTTCCGCTTTATTCCTGTCCAGCAAGGCACGCTTACTATAGCCAAACATCGATTACCAAATAACTTTGCCTTCTATGAGGACGGTATGAATACCGCTGAAGAAGTTGAGCTTTTTTTCAAACTGTTCCAGCATGGAAAAGTTGAGAATATGCCAGTCTATATGCTTGCTTACCGCATGCATGATACCAATACGTCATTTGCCAATTTACGTGCAACCTTTTTACTTACACTCGTTGCTCGTATCAAAGCAATATACCGATATGGCTATACGCCTGAATTGTATGGCGCACTCATGACGGCAGCCCAGACCATTGTTGTGCTCATACTACCAAAGCACATAACCTTACTACTGTACAAATCTCTTCGTTTTATGCGAACCTATCAAATGCCCAGGCTCTCTCTTTCTATCACGTTCCCTCAAAGAATTATCCGCGCAGCAACCGCTGCATAATTTTAGGTATACTAAATACATAAGGCAAAGCCAAAATGCAAAAGGCGAAAGTTTTACTTTTGCATTATATTTTGACTTTTGACCATTAATTTTTGAATCGTATGCGCTTTATAAAACGCTACTGGCCTATTCTTATTTTTGGCTCTATTGTCCTCTTTTTATCGATCGTCAACTATCGTCCTGGCATGATCCTAACAGGCGGCGACAATCTTCACACTGAATTCAATTTCCCACTCAATATTTCACGCTCAATCTTTTCAGTATGGGTCGAATATGAAGGCTTAGGCGTTCTTGCTGGCATGGGCCATGCTTCAGACCTCGTCAGACAACTCTTCTTGTGGCTGCTTTCGGTTATAATCCCTATGAACTTCCTTCGCTATGTCTATACCATGCTTACACTTTTTGCAGGCAGTATCGGAGGGTATTACCTTGTTAAAAAAATACTCTACCAAGCGCTCCATCATCCCCATGAACCGCCTTCTACTAACTATTTGCTACAAGTTGCTGCGTTCTCAGGAGGCATTTTCTACCTGCTCAATTTAGCAACGCTCCAGCAGTATTACACGCCTTTTGAAGTCTTTACCACAAGCTTTGCCGCCCTCCCCTGGCT
>CAZPBV010000232.1:0-5700 GCA_964584675.1 uncultured Bdellovibrionales bacterium | reverse complement strand
CGATTCCTGAAAAGGTGTTTAAGAGGCTTTCGTTATGAGCATGGTGACAAGCGTTTCTGTCATCTACCTGCGCTGGTTGGGCGCAGTGCTCGTGCTTATGTTAACGTCCTGTGCCCTTCCAGTGCCGCCTGGCCAGGAGCTTGGTGATTTTGTGCCCCCCGAAGAACAGCTTCTCGTTTCTCTGGCGCTTGAAGGAGTAGGCTATTTTAACAACAGTCGTTTTGTCGACGCCGAGCTGCGTTTTCGGCAAGCGCTCTACCTCAATCCGGAATTAATCAATATCAAGGCAAATTTGGCCGCATCCCTTGAGCGGGTCGGGAATTACGAAGAGGCTGAAGATTTATACCGCGAGCTGATTGAAAAAGATCCCAAGTCGGTGCCCTATGAACTCGGTTTGGGGCGAGTCTTTGCCTCCGCCGGACGATACCAAGAGGCGCTCCAACAATTTGAAAAGGGAAAGGTGAAAGCAATTGATGCGGCCGACACCGCCAATTGGGCAAATGCCGCGCGAAGCCAGGCGAGTGTAAGTTTTACGATCGGAGATGAAGAGTCTGCTGAGTGCTACTCTTCTGAGGCGCTCGGGCAGCGCGGTCAGGCAGACGAGGCGCTTCGTCATGTCCGGTTGCTGGTTGCCGGGGGCAAGTTGTCCGATGCGACTGAAGTTATTTTTAATGTGGCGACTGCCCTCGGCCTAGAGAAGCACCCCACTATTTTGCACGACCGCGCCATGATCTCATTTGAGCATCGCGAGTATGCCGACGCGCTTGCATTCGAAGACCTCGCGGGACTGACTGGCGGAATTGACCCCGCCATACTATTTGAGATGAACATGGTGCGAAATTTTTCTCTGCTTCAGCTTCCTGAAAAGCGTGAGCAAACTGACTTTGACGAGGACGCCGAAGAGGAATTCTATGAGATGCTTGTCGACTTGCGCGACGGCAATACTGCCATGAGTCTTTACTGGCCGGCTTCGCTAGTTGAATTATTCTTTACCGCGGGTCTTAATGAGGAGCCCGAGGGCTCCCTTTAGCGTCGACAAAATTTTTTGCTATGTTGGCGAGAGCTCTAAGAAGGTCAGAAGTTTGTTTGTCACGAGATCCCACCGCTGCGGTCCAAGGGTCGCCTGGTCGACGATAAAGTGATGCGAGAAAGTGCGCTCAAGGCCAAAGGGGGGAAGCTCCTCAACCCGCCACGATAGAAGCTGTCGTTGCGCCACCCATGTGCGCAGCGTGCTTGCCGCAACGTATTCGTCCCGGGGGGAAAGGAGAATAAGAGAGGGGACAGAGGCGAGGAATTGTTGATAGTCAGGACGTGAAACTTCGTCCTCCAACTCAAAGAGCGCTTGGTACCAGCCGCCTGCAATGACATCAGCAGCTCGGTAGCGACGGGGTAACAGGCTGGGAAGTGGCATACGTGCCAGAGGGAGGAGAGCAAGCGCTCGCGGCAGTCTTGTCCATGTTCGCAGCGTGAGAGCCGGAGCGAGGAGGATCATGCGGGAAACAATTGAAAGCTGACCGCTTCCGATGAGGCAGCTAGCAAGAAGTCCTCCCAACGAAAATGCCACCACATGCAAAGGAACCTCCGGCGAGGCCGAATGTGCAGATGCAATACCATCGAGCACATCTCTCTTCCATTGGGCAGCGGAAGCGAGCAAGCGAGAGCTGCGGTGTCCGTCGTGTCCAGAAAGTTGAAGAATGTGCGAGCGGCATCCCGCGTTTGATAAGAGATAGGCGAGATCGGAAAATGCCTTTGAGCGGAAATTGAGCCCAGGAATAATGACCACAGTCCCTTGCAGAGTTCCTGGGGGCTCACTGATTGAAAACATCGACATAAAGGCGAAAAAAAAGGGTCCGAAGTATCTTCGAACCCTCTAACGAACAACACGATCTAGGAGCTGGACCCTGATTTCGTAGGATCTCTCCTTGTCAGGTCCTTACCCGTGAGTAGCCGGGTGTTCGTGGCCCTTAGTCGAGATCTTTGCGTACTCACTATTGGCCTTGGTAATATTTGTCTTAGTGTCTTTGGCCCAATGAGACTTTGCCTCCTCATTAGAAAAACAGTAGGTCTTGTTGGATGCCGAATCTTTCCAGTTAATCTTGCAGTCAGTCATGACCTGCTTGCCCATGGTGAGACCCCATGCGCAGTGGTTGCCGTATTCACCAGTCGCACCCGTGGCGGCAAAAGCTGAAGAGGCGCCGAAAGCGCAGCATACGAAAGACGCGAGAAGGAATTTTTTCATACCGATATTTCTCCACAATGAATAAAAAAGATTCAACAATTACATCAGGATCTGGGACTCAAAGGACCTGTTACATCAGTCCCTATCCTGGAGAGCTTTGACGACAGTTATGTCCGGGTATTCAATTTTCGGCAATGATTTTGTGGTGGCTAGTCAATCGGAGGATTTCACCTAGACGAACAGGTATACTCGTCACCAATGAATTTACCTGGTTCATGCAGCCGCTGCGTGCGAAATTGATTTGTATTGAAACAGACCCATAATCGGACATAAGTATCGCCGTCCAGGTTTCGCTCCATTCTGTCCCGGTAGTCGCACAGTCCATAGGAATCGCATATGGTCTGACATTATAAGTAGTTGAAAATTCATTATATTTCATGCGATTGCTAATTTCTGTTGATCTTGATATATGAATTTTGATATGTTTTATATGAGGCAACGATGCCCAGGACACCAGTTCTATTTTTTAAGGAGTTGGATGGCTCAGTTCCTATTCTTGAATGGCTTGAATATCTCGCTCAAGAGAACCCGCAAGCGTATGTAAATTGCGTGGCTCGAATTTGGATGCTTAAGGAATTAGGGCATGAACTTAGAAGGCCTCATGCCGATTATGTACGTGATGGACTTTACGAGTTACGCACCAAGAGAGGAACTGTTTAGTATCGAATGCTCTATTTTTTTCACGGGAGGAACATAGCAGTTCTCGCGCATGGCTTGACTAAAGAAGATATACTACCCGAAGCAGATATCGAACGAGCATTGCGAAGGAAAGCTCTTTTTGAGTCAGCACCAGGTAAGCATACGAGCACGAAGGAGACAGACTTATGAATAAGAGACACACTTCAGATGCCTTGGAGATTCTGGATAAAATAACCGAGAAGCATGGACTGCAGGAGGAAGCAGAGGCAGCGTATCTTAATGCTGTAGTTGCTCATCTTATATACAATGCTCGCACTGAAGCAGGTCTTTCTCAACAGGACCTCGCTGATCTCATTGGTTCAACTCAACCAATGATCTCTCGCCTTGAGGATGCTGATTACGACGGCCACTCTCTATCTATGCTTCGTCGCATCGCGGATGCGCTCAATAAGCGCATCTACATTTCACTTCTTGATGACCAATCTGAGAAGGAAGCAGCTTAACAGATCACCGATACGTCCAACCTTCTTTCGTTACTTCCCGAATACCCTCCTGTTGGAGTAAAAGTACTTAAGATTCACTATTCGGTCGTAGTTTTCACGCGTAGTTATGGCTAAAAGCACATGCGTATGGTTCTGAAAAGCAGATTGCTTCTGCCCCGTGTATCAGTGTTTCTTCTCTCAATCGTTGCTGCGGTGGCTAGCGTCGTGGTTGTAGACATCCTTCTTAACAGGCGTGTTCACCTCGTTGCCATAAGCGCGCAGGTTCCTGAATACCGTGCGTTAGTGAATCGCCCAAACTTTCAAGATGTCGTGCAGGCGAAGTTATATACCCAGCCCCTCACTGAAACAGCAGATTTTAAATATACGGTAGTTACCGACGCCGACGGCCGCCGAGTAGATGAGGTTTCTCCGGCCGCGTTTTACCCAACTCGCAAGAATTTGATAGTACTGGGGGACTCTTTTTCCTTTGGTGCCCATGCTCCCTATAGAGACTCTCTGGCGGGAATTCTTGAGCGTCAACTTCCACAATGGAATGTGCACGACATCGCCGTTTCTGGTACCTCGTCGTACGAATATCCTGGCATTCTTGCTTATTTTCGTCATAAGACCGGCGTGAATCCGGACTTTGTTCTGGTTGGGCTATACCCGTGCATGCAAACAGGCGATCTGCCTCGACTACTGGCGCGGCAAAAATTTGGGCCGTACCATGCGGTTAGCGGTCTTCTTGTATCCCCCTCTCGATACCAGGAGGTTCAGAGTCTTGGTGGACATCTGGCCTTTTTGGCAGAAACTTTTCTTCGGCAACACTCCTCAATTTTTAACCTGCTCTATCAACCGGCGACACAAGAGGAGTTTGCTCTTTCGCTCAAGGGTCGGATGAACGAAGCGGAGCTCGAACGTTACAGAGCAGTGTTATTACAGCAGATCGAGCAAATTCGTGAAGCTGCGGGAACATCGCTGGTTGGGTTTTGGCTGGTGCCGTCCGCTTTTGACTTAAGATTTCGGTCAGGTCCCGAGAACTATCCTCAAGAAGATGCCGAATTCTTTTTACAATCAAGTCGGTTTTGGAAAAAGATTTTGGAAGAGCTCAAAGAGCAAAGGTATCCAGTTGTAGATCCCGCCGAGGACATCGTGCTCCAAATGAGCGCCCAAGATTACCCGTTCACCACCGATAATCATCTCAGTCCGGCTGGGTTTCGTACGGTGGCGAGGAGCGTTTTTGGGAAGTTTGGGCCGCTTCTTCTCGAAGGTTGACTGTCGGCAAAAAGGAGGCAAATTTGCCGACATGGTTAAGAATTACCAACATCCTCTCAAGCGTCTTCGTGGTAGTTTCCTAAGGAAATAGCCGCATATTTTTTTGGGGGCTTGCCTCCGCTCTCCGCATGACCGTACTGTTACGGCATGCAATTTGCTGTACTCTCGAGCGGTAGCCGCGCTAACTGTACCTATCTTGAAACTTCTCGCACCCGTATCTTAATTGACTGCGGTTTGTCGGCTGCTTTGGCGGAGCGTGGTTTGTTTGAACTAGGGCGCGAAATGAAAGACATAGACGCCATTTTGGTGACCCATGAGCATCGCGATCATCTTTATGGCGTACCGACCTTGAGCCGTCGTTACCGTGTTCCGGTATATGTAAATAGAGGAGCCAAACCATTCCTCGGACCTGTGTTTGGCACGGAGCTGTTTCAGACGGGAATCCCTTTTTGTGTCGGAGACCTCCAGGTGCTACCCATTCCTCTTCCTCATGACGCAAGCGATCCGGTTGGTTTTGTGGTTACTTGCCAAGGGCTCAAATTTTCTCATGTTACCGATCTGGGCTGGGTTACTCCCCAGGTGCGTGAAGCCTTGACCCTCTGCCACGCTTTTGTGCTTGAAAGTAACCATGATGAGGAAATGCTCAGCGCCTGCCGCTATCCGTGGGAACTTAAAGAAAGAATTCGTTCGAATGTCGGCCATCTCAGCAACATAGAAGCAGCTCGCTTAGTGCGCGACGTGCAGCATTCGGATTTGCGGCATGTGGTTCTGGGTCATTTGAGTGAGAATAGCAATAACCATACCGTGGCGCTGAGTACCCACCATTCCGTTCTTGGCGAGTTATCGCAGCAGTGGGAGTTTTCCTTGCGCTGCGCTTCAGTGCGGTGTTCAACAGATATGATTTGCATCGATGATCGTCCGCATGCGCAGCAATCACTGTTTCAAGGCGGCGCTGCTTTTTTCTGAGCGCGACGGGCGCTTTGATTGGCTGCAAGTATAGAGGCGAACTCCCGCGCTTTAGTTTTTGGCGGGAGCCTGCTACCATAGAATACATTATGATTCCTC
>CAZPBV010000231.1:0-5810 GCA_964584675.1 uncultured Bdellovibrionales bacterium | reverse complement strand
GTTCGAGTCCCTTTTCCAAACTGCCCAACGTGAAGTTGAGGCGGCCTTTGGCGATGGAAGCCTGCTTGTCGAGAAGTATTTGCCGCGGGTTCGCCACGTTGAAGTTCAGATAGCAGGCGATGCACGCCATAACGTTATTCATCTTGGTGTTCGCGACTGTTCTATCCAGAGGCGCTATCAGAAGGTTATTGAAGAGTCTCCTTCTCCCCTCTTGCCCCCGGCCTTGCAGGAGCAAATCCAGCAAAGCGCCGTTCAACTGGGGGAGTCTGTGAATTACACCAATGTGGGTACCGTGGAGTTCTTGGTGGATCTTGCGAGTGAGAAATTCTACTTTATTGAAATGAACACTCGCCTTCAGGTTGAGCACCCCGTTACGGAAATGGCGACTGATACCGATTTGGTGAAGGAACAGATACGTCTGGCCGCAGGCTATGATCTCTCGCTTAAACAGGGCGATGTTTCGATAACCGGGCATACCATGGAAGTTCGAGTTAATGCGGAGGACCCGCGGACATTTATCCCTTCGCCCGGCTTGGTTTCCAGTTATCATCCTCCGGGCGGACACGGGGTGCGGGTTGATTCGGCTGCCTATAGTGGTTATACCGTCCAGCCGTATTATGATTCATTGATCGCCAAGCTTATTGTGCGCGCGCGCGATCGAGCCTCATGTATTCAGAAAATGTTGGTTGCGCTTGATGAATATATTATTGAGGGCATCCATACTAATATTGACTTGCATAGGCGCATATTGAGACACCCTGATTTTATTAATGGAAACTTTCATACGAAGTTCTTGGATTCAGTGAGATTGTTTGAGGAGAAGGCCGCGGCATGAGAAAGCGACTACGAAAGGGATGGAAAAGTTGCTTGGTTGTAGTGTCGTTTGCTGCGGTACTCGGCGTTCTGGATGTGGCACCTTTTCGGGGTGCTGTGCCTGTCCGAGAGTCAGTTGCGCAGGCTCAGGACGCGCAAGGCAAGCCAAAAGCCTCTTTTGAAAACACCGAGTTCGACTTCGGCACGGTCAGTCAGGGGACCAAGGTTGCCCACGATTTCAGATTGATGAACGTGGGCGAAGCCGATTTGTTAGTGCAGCGCGTAGTGGCTGCCTGTGGATGCACCGCCGCATCTGCGGTGAATACGCCCGTCACCCCTGGAACAGACACGATGGTGCATGTTGAATTCGATACCAAGGGCTTTTCAGGTGAAAAGTTAAAGACGGTGCGTGTATACACCAATGATGTTGATAATCCGTCTCAAGTTTTAACGCTCAAGGGGGTAGTCGAGCCGGACGTTTCGGTAGAGCCGCGTAGCATTTTCTTTGAGCAAATTGTGCGTGGAACCCCGACTGAAGAAAACGTTCAGGAGGTCAAGATTGAGGTGCGCCGGGGCGCCAATGTGACCATTGATTCTGTCAAGAGTTTTGCAAAATATGTGGTGCTACAAGAAATCGAGGCTACTCCAACGAAGCGCCGCTTCTCGGTTGGCATTTCCCCGGAAGCTCCGGTGGGAGACATGAGGGAGCGCGTTATTGTGGGACTTAAGGGGGCCACTGAGGCTGGAGCCGAGACTAGTGTGAATATCCCCATTTTTGCCGCGGTGAAAGGCCAGGTGAATCTTAAACCTTCGCAACTGTCATTTGGTGTTATTGAAGGCACTGCTCCATTGGTACGAAGCTTTCGAATCGAAAATAGAGGCCCGGAGCAAATTAATGTCAAAGACGTCCACTCGAACAACGATGCCGTTAGGGCGGCAATGAAGGTGCTAGAGGCCGGTCGAAAATATGAGGTTGAAGTTACCGTAGATCCGGTTAAAGTAAAGCGGGACCTGCGAGCAGCTATTGATGTTGTTACGGATAGTGAAATAGAGGGAACCCTTTCTTTGAATGTATACGGGATTGTTCCCCCAAAGGCATAGCCATTCCTCTAGGCATCTGACCCCGAGCTGGTGCGGCGGAGATCACCTCAGCGGGTTTCTACTGATTGTTTGTTGGATGTCGGTGCTTTTTATACCAGCGCTCTTTCGTTGCGAGCCTGCTATCGCCGAAAGTGTGAACGCTTTTGGTATTTCTTTTTCTGTTGATGATCTAAGCAGCGTGGACGGAGAATCGGTCAAAGTCTCTGTTTTTGGATCAACACGAATAGTAAGAAAAGACCATATTGGAGCCTATGTCGTTGGGCTCTATTTGCATCAAGATGCGGTGCAGGAGCTCATTCCTTATGCGCATCTTCAAAAACTTGTGCAAGGCGCGCTTGCGGACGGAAAGCTAGAGATAGCAACTCAAGGCTTGCTTCGCTTGTTACGTAACTATCCGGAAGCGGATGCGCCTAGTGAGTCTTCCCCCTCGAATGCAACTCAGTTTATTGAATCGCTCGTTCCGATGGAAGACTCTGTCGACCTGTTTAAGGGGTGTCTTCTCACCGTATCGTTTGACTCGCTAGGGAGAGAGCATACCCCTTTGAGTACGGAACATGTGGTAAATTTACTTTATCAGGTTGCTCTACGAGATTTGCCGTGGGTGCGAACGAGAGTTCCTCGCGGAATTTTCTTGTTTGCTGGCGAGTTCAAACGAATTTTATCGACAAAGTTTGTTGAGGCGGTTCACGCGGAGCAGTCGGAGCGCCTGAATCAGATTTTAGCGGTTGGTCAGGAATTTTTTGGAGAAAATGATGAGCTCATTCAACGTTTGCGAGTGCTCATCAGCCGGATTGAACAGATTCGTGACGGGGGACCGGCCGATGTTGTGTCGTTAGAGGCGTTTATTCAAGTATGCAAAGCTGACCCATTTTCAGAGCAAGCGCTCTGTCCAGTAATAAATCAGTACATTTTTCGAAAGGCTGAACAGGCGTTAGCCTCGGGGAATGCCGAGGAAGCCGTTCTTTTTTTGGCTCGTATCGACTTAGAGAAGCGTACCCCGCGAGTTCATGAGGTTGTCATTCGCGCGGTGCGCGCCTTGCCGGAGAGCGCCGGTGCCGTGCTCAAAGATGTTCGCGTCGATGTATTTTTGCAGGCGATGGCAAAGGTGGATGGGAATCTCAAGGACGTCTACTTAGACTTTCTTGAACGTCAGGGCGGGTACGTATATCGGCATGGGGAAGCTGCTGATTTCGAGAAAATCAGCGCCGCTCTTATTAGGTTGCGCGCGGATCCCAACCCGGCCAATGACGAAATGCGAGTGAAGCAAGCTATCATGTATTTAGGCGAGGGTATGCGTTCATTAGCGATTTACACCCTTTCAAAGGTGCAAACCGGCCTCTCAATTATGCAGCGGTTTCGTCTTAGTCTTGCCGGATTATATGTCAATCGTTGGGTGGCGTACCTCTTATTTATTGTGTTGGTATCATTGACAGGTTGGTATCTGCAATTTGAATTTAGACGGCTTCGAGCGGCTCGCCTGGCAGCGCTGGAGCGAGGAGCGGCGTTAGATGGCGGCGAATTCCATTTTGGTCCTATAGATGTTGATGAGTTGGAGCGAAGGCAGCGAGAGGGGGAACTTCACCCGGATCTTATGGAGTATGAAAAGCTGCTTTCCCAGCTGGGCCTGGGAATAAAGGCCAGTGTCAAAGATATTAAGACTACGTATCGTAATAGAGTAAAGACTCTTCATCCGGATTTGACACATAATACAGGGATAGAAACTTCTTCCGCCTTCATCGAGTTGACTCGAGCGTATGATAGAATTTTTGATTTAAGAAAACTCCTTGGATTGGTAGATGATTGATTGCGCTGGGGCCGTTCAGGCGGCTTCCGCCTCGTATTATAATCTGCTCTGGATCCTGATTTCCGGGCCTGAGGAGTAGTTGTTTGGCGGAGTCCTTGTTTGACCGGTTGAAGCGACGTAACGCGAATTTTGAACGTCTCTGGTAATTCGTTTAGCCGTGTTCCCAGGGCGATCTCCTTGATAGCCGTCTGTAGTTCGTGGTCCCTAGAATCACTTTCGAGGTGGGCGAGGGCCTTAGCAACCAATGCTCGTCGTATCGGGTTCTCGCTACTAAAGTATTCATTGCCCACAAGGAGGGCCCAAAGCGCATTTCCGTGACTGATTTCACGGCTTAGGTGACCAAGAAGTCGAGTGCTCATGTACATATCCGTTTCTCCCCCTGTTGACTCGTTCCAGGAGCAATGGACGGGCCAATCGGAGTGGTGAGGTAACTATTCGAAATAACTAGAGTTGTGGGGTGATGGAAGTGGCAATTTACATCAGCGATGTGGTGTTTTGCTTCAGCCGCGGTTCAGGGCTATATTTTCCCGGCGGAGGGTTGGACGTGCGAGAAGAGCCGTGAACCCGGTCAGGCCCGGAAGGGAGCAGCCGTAGCGATACTCGACTGTGATACGCTACAACCTCCGCTTTGTTGAACAGATTGTCCTGAAATCGAAGGGCGGAGCGTGGGCTGAACGGTTTAGTTGTATCCGTCCCTGCCTCTGGCGTGGACGGATACGCCAAGTCTATCTTTGCATGTATTCTATGTCCTACTTGGTGCTTGCGCGAAAATTTCGGCCCCAAACCTTTACCACCGTTTGTGGACAAGAACATGTAACACGCACGCTCATGAATGCCATTGCGCTCGATCGTGTTGCGCACGCCTACCTGTTTTCGGGTCCGCGTGGTGTCGGCAAGACTTCCGTGGCGCGAATATTTTCTAAGGCCCTCAATTGCGTGAATGGGCCGACAACAAGCCCCTGTGCAAAGTGTGTCAACTGTATGGAAATAGCAGCTGGCACGAACTTAGCCGTTCGAGAGATAGATGGAGCTTCTCATAATAGCGTCGATAATGTGCGTGAGTTGATAGATTCATTCCGGGCGCTCCCTGCTCCTGGTTCGCGTTACAAGGTGTACATTATTGATGAAGTTCACATGTTAAGTATCGCGGCCTTCAATGCGCTTCTGAAGAGCCTCGAAGAGCCGCCCCCCCACACTGTTTTCATTCTTGCCACTACCGAAGCGCATAAGATACCGGATACTGTCATTTCTCGGTGTCAGCGGCACGAATTTCGAGCCCTGAGTCAACGTGATGTTGTAGCTCGTCTTAAATTCATTGTGGCAGAGGAAGGCATGGATGTAGAGCCCGAGGCGCTCACCATGATTGCGCGTCTTTCGGAAGGTTCAATGCGGGATGCCCAAACCCTACTCGATCGGGTTCGCTCCTTTTGTGAAGGACAAATTAGCGCGCGTGAGGTGGGGAAGGTGCTCGGCACGGTAGAACGCGAAGTGCTGCGTCAAATCGGCAGGGCAATATTTTCGCGGGATCCCCAAGAAGCGCTTTCGCTTGTGGACAGAATTTTTTCAAGCGGCGTCGATCCGGCAATATTTCTCAAAGAGTTGGTAGCGTATATGCGGGATTTGATGCTCGCAAAGTATACTTCTCCGGAGAAGGCGCTTCACGACGAAGCTGACGGAGGAGGCTCTTTATATGAGGAGCAGTTGGCCGAGCTTCAAGAGGTAGTGAAGGATGTCGATGCGCAAGATATGGTCGATATGGTGCAGGTGGTGCGTGAGGGGGCAGATAGCGCTCTCAGAAGCGCTTATCCGCGCTATGCTCTCGAAGCATTGGTCGTAAGACTTGCTACTCGGGAACCGGTGCGTAGTCTCGCTGCTCTTGTAAAGGAGGTTATGCGTGGAGCTGGAAGTGGCGTAAAGCCGTCAGGCGGCTCGTCCGGGTCAGGAGGTATGGTTTCTAAGCATCACGTTGTGCGAGATGATTCAGGAGCTTCTGAAGTCTTATCCCGGAGTACGTCGAAAACGTCGGAAGAGCCCTCCCCTCAGAGAGTCAACGCCATTCCTCAGCACGGTCAGCAAGCAGAGTCCTTATCCA
>CAZPBV010000230.1:0-5829 GCA_964584675.1 uncultured Bdellovibrionales bacterium | reverse complement strand
CCCGGCAACACCGGTGACTGAAAGGGAAATATCGCTTCCAAATTCCCGCCGCGCTCCCAAAGCCATCCCGCGCGCAACCTCAAAGCTGACCGCCCCAAAGGAAGCAAGGACGTCGGGCTGAACATGTAGTTGCGAAAACTTAGTCTCGTTGGCATAGGTTATCGCTCCGCCCAAAAAATAGTTCGAAGAACCAGGCACAGCAGTCAATAGGCTTCCCATAAGCCCGCCCGTGCAAGACTCCGCAACAGCCAGCGTCAATTTTCTTGAGCAGAACAACGACTGCACGACATCGCAGAACTTCTGCGCCCGCTCTTCCGAGAAAATAAATTCACCGCCGATAGCCGACCTCACCCTCTCAAGATAGGAAGGCGCAATCTCCGCCGCAGACTTCAGCAACACGTGTACCTCAGGAAAATGCGCGCGGTAAGATATTTCCACTCCGGCGGGCTTTTCCACCGCGCTGACACGGCCTCCGATAGTCGACTCGGCAAGGCCGAACATGCAGAATAAGTGCGAAAAACCGACCGGCCTCTCAGACTGAGGCAGGAGCCTTTTGCACATCGGCACAACCGATTCTTGCGTCATAGAGCGCAACTCGGACGGAACTCCGGGGAGCGCAAAAATAAATTTTGTCGCTCCTGCCCAAGCAGCTTGCAACAAGAAACCCGGGGCAATGCCGGTAGAGTTAGGAACAACCTCGGCCGCCACCGGCATGATTGCTTGCTTGCAATTACTCGGATCCATAGATCTCTTTCGAAGGCGAAAAGCCTCTTCTATATCGCGCAAAAGCTCCTCGCGCAGCGCTAGGTCTTGTCCAAAAAACTCCGCCACGGCCTCTGTCGTCAGATCGTCGCTCGTAGACCCCAGACCGCCAGAAATCACGATGACATCAACGCGAGCCGCCAAAAAAGCAAGACTTGTCTTAATGTCCTCTTGAGAGTCCGCGCATGAAAGCGTATGCCGCAAAGGGATGCCGAGATCTCCAAGTTGCTGCGCTAAAAAGTGAGAGTTCGCGTCCCTCACTCTGCCGTCAAGGATCTCCGAACCTGTAATAAGGATGCCGGCTTGTCGAGGCTGCATAGTCCCGCCATTCAAACACAAAACTACTTGTTGCCAATCAAATTTTTGTTTGGCGGCAGGTAGTCAGACATCAAGTTCAGTGGTGACTACCCGGCGCTGCTATCGCCATTCCGTGAAGCCACGGTCACAGTTTCATGCTGGCGGCGAATGGAATCAAGAGCCGCTACCAAAACAGGAGAAGGAATCTTGCCAAATCCATCAGACATGCTTGGCAGCCTAACCCTCATAGGATCCACATATTGATTATTCACAAAAAAACCGAAATGAAGGTGAGGCCCCGTTGAAAGGCCGGTGGTGCCCACGAGTCCGATCACATCCCCGCGCGACACCTTAGCGCCTTTTCGAAGACCCGAAGCAACGCGGGAGAGATGAAAGTACTCGGTAGCGTACCTATCACCATGTTGAATTCGCACCATATTTCCCGCTCCGCCATTGTATCCGGCTTGAACAACCACTCCATCGGCGACCGAACGAACAGGCGTGCCAACCGGGGCGGCAAAATCAACTCCGTTATGCGGACGCGAGCGGTTCAACACCGGATGAAAGCGTGCAGTCGAAAAAGTTGACGAAATACGGCTGAATTTCAGGGGATATCGCAAAAAATAATTCCCCAAAGGCTCGCCGCGCTCGTCGAAAAAACGCATTTTCCCGTCTTTCCCCCGGTATCCAACCGCAACCATGAGTCCGTCAACGGTCTTCAGAGAAGCCGAGGTAATGTCACCAGGACTCAACTGAGCACCGCGGCGTTTGCAAGTCCTCTCCACGTAGTTAACACTAAAGGTGTCACCGGGATGAAGGTCCTTTCGAAACTCAACCCGACTACTAAACAGGTCAACAAAGTCATCTACCAAGGAGGGCGGAATTGACGCCCCTCTCGCGGAAGCGGCAAATGAAGATAAAATTACCCCTGTTATCTCACGCGGGGTCTCCTCAATATCAGCTTCGAGAACCTCGGCCTCATACCCATTAAGAGAGCTGCCCGTCAAAACTACCGTGCGACCGTCGCCCAAATCTTTTGAAAAGCCGATGATATCTCCGTCCATGGAGACGGTAAGATTAATTGAATCCCCAGCGCGCAGTGTGGTCGGCACCTTCACATCTCGCAGAGCTTTAGCCGCCCCGAGAGCACCCGCGTAAGGCGCTCCATTTTTCGTCCAAATCGATGAGAAGGTATCTCCACGGCTTACCTCGTAAACCACAGCTCGGGAGGCATCCCCCGGCACCTGGGTGGATTCAACGACCAGCCTTTCTAAAGGCGATGACACCGTTTGGGGAGAATCCTCTCCGGAAAATAACCCGATTTCAGAATTACCTAATCGCGCCAATACCTCATCAGGGGACGGTAGAATGGCCGGGGCCACAAACGACAGTATAAAAATAGCCACCTGCACCACCAAAAGCATGGCGAATAGCCGCAATACTCTGTCATTTCTTACCAGAAGACGTGTCATTGAGGAGACACTCTATCAATTATTTAATTTTTAAGACAATATATGAACTCTTTTAAGGGCTTAAGTCATAACCTAGTTGTCGTCCCCAGGCTAATTTATCTAAAAGGAATTCTTACATTGCCCACTGACAGCTTGTATTCTCTTGTATTTTCAGTAAATTACATCACCAAGTGATAGCCCAATATGTCTGAGTTTTTCCTAGGCCTTGATATTGGCGAAAAACGCATAGGGATCGCCCTATCAGAGTCTCGCATCACGGGCCCTCGGCCTCTCGGGACTTTTAAACGAGCGCAAGGTTGTGCAGAAAGAGAAATTCTTAAACTAATTGAAAAATTCAGTATTCGAACCGTAGTAGCAGGCCTTCCGCTTGACGAATCCGGAAGGCCAACCAAGCAGTGTGACAATGTGCGACAATTTTGCCGCAGGCTTGCGAGGCGCGCTCCCGCCACAGTCGTTTATCAAGATGAATACGCAAGCACCTACGAATCCCGAGAACGCATCGAATCGAATTACCTTTCCAAGCCATCAAGGAATTTGAGCGGCATGCTCGCCTCGCGATCAAACAATGATAGGGGGCTGCTGGATGCGTACTCGGCGGCTATAATATTGGAGTCCTATTTTAGGGATAACTTTAATCAGTCCAGCTTGTGATTCGATTCTTTTTGCGTCTCATTCTCATCCTTGGAACTCCTTTACTTATCGCTGCCGTCACGTATTTATTCCTGCATCACGCTTTCCTAACACCCCTGGCCCCTGGCAGAGCAAACCCTGTTACAGTGGAGGTTGCTCCCGGGGACTCCTTCGCCTCCATTTCTCGAAAACTGAAGGACCAGCATGTCATTCGCTATGCGTGGACTCTGGAGCTGTTGGCGCGCTTTAAAAAAGCAGACACCAAGATCAAGGCGGGAGAATACGAAGTTTCCGCCGCACTTACACCGCGAGAGATTTTGGCCAAACTCATGTCGGGCGAGATTTTAAAACGATTAGTCACCGTCAAAGAAGGGACTTCGATATGGGAGCTGGGCAAAATAATAGAAGAGAAGGGGCTTCTTTCGACCGAGGAGTTTAACGCCGCTCTGAGAGATCCCAATCTGTTGGCTCGAGCAGGAATTAGCGCATCGAGCTTTGAGGGATATTTATTTCCGGAAACATATCAATTTTCACGCCCCATTACGGCCGCCGAGGTTCTCTGGCGCATGATGGAAGAGGGGGACAAGCATTGGAATCCTGACTTCACCGCCAAAGCAGACGAACTGCGGATGTCGCGGCACGAAATTTTGACTCTGGCTTCTATTGTTGAAAAGGAATCTGGAAGTGTTGACGAGCAACCTCTCATCGCCTCCGTATTTCACAATAGGCTGGCCAAGGGAATGAAGCTGCAATCCGACCCCACCGTGATCTATGGAATTCCAAATTTTAACGGAAACCTTACCAAAGACGATTTGCAGTCTCCCCACCCCTATAACACCTATGTAAACTACGGCTTGCCGCCGGGCCCGATAGCAAATCCCGGCGAGTCCGCTGTACGCGCGGCACTTTTCCCTGCCACGACTCCCTACTTATTTTTTGTTGCAGACGGAGCCGGCAAGCATATTTTTTCCACAACTCTTCAAGAACACAATGAAGCAGTTGCCCTGTATCAAAAAGGCGGCGCTGCAAAAAAAGCAGAAGCCACTGGGACACCGGCCCCACCAACAAAATGAAAAAATAGGGCCAAGATTTCTCTTGGCCAAAGAGTTTGTATAAACCGTCGAACTCGACTTGAGATTCATAGAGCCCACGCAGCGCTTGGCGCGCCTCGAAAACGGGCCGAAGTCCATTCTTGAAATGACCTCTAGAACCCCAACCACGAGAGCAAAACCCCCAATCCGCACGTTGTCAAGGCCGCCGCGCCGACGCAGAGGCCTCGAACGAGCTCAAAGCGAATGGGCCCAACAGAACAGATCGCAATTGCCATTTCTGTCCCGTAGCGATGCCTCACCTTCTTGTACCAGAGAGCCATAGAGAGTTGGTAGAGAATGATCCCGACCACTGCCACAACCAGACTTTTCACGTGCAGTCTCCTCAATCTAAGGTTGGTGATTTCCACCTCTAGAACGGGCTCAAATCCAATAAGGCAAGCGTAGTGAAAGGGTAGCCCCTAGTCAAACGCAGGAATGAGAAGGAAATATTGAGATTTCAAAGCACTCCTGGTGTGCACTTCACATCATGGGTGAGGGTGCATCCTTAACCTCCACGCCATCGCTCCTAAGACGCGCTAACGCCATAGCTCAAAGGATTCAACATTTGCACCAGAAAATATTGAAACAACAACTGAGGCTTAGCCCGGACTTCTCATCAGCCGAAGCCCGGGTTAGACTGCCTACGTCAATTGCCGCAACTTTTGCTTCCTTCGTTCTCTAAATCTTTTCTGACGTTCCTTCAAGGAAAGAGCGCAACCGCTGCGCGGTCTGCCGCGCGGAGGGCGCAAGCGCAACCAGGCTGCAGCTCGAATGCTTTCTTTGGCCACGATATCATGCATGCCAAAAGCCATAGCCGCTAACGCCAGGCGGGCTTGGTTAAGGCGATCGGTGTATGGCAGCTCCACTCTGACCTTACCCCAGTCTCCCGGCTCAGCTACCATCTTAAATACCGGGCCATAGCGCATCTCCACTCGACGCTCAGTCCACTTACCGGTAGCTCGACATCTCACCCCAGCAAGCCCGCACAAGTCCCGGATAGTAACAGGGGCTTGCAGCTCCAATTTCGGCACGTAGTGAACAGGCGGGAAATATAACGGGATTGACATTAGCGTTATTGTAACGTAAATTATCGGGAATCGTCAAGAGAGCGGACATTCACAATGGGCGACAAGGAAATGGGCGCGGGAGAATTTATGGAGCTCCTGCTTGCGTGCAATGAGATTGCCTCGTTTTTTCCAGAGGGCGTAATCTTTATCGGTGGAATAGCCGTTTATTTACACTCCATTAATTCTGGTGTTGCAGGTGAGTTAGTAGAGTTTACTCATGACGCCGACTTCTATATTTCGCTCGCTGATATGGCTGATTTAAGAGATATTGAAGAAGTCGTGGCAAATCGACGCCTCAGTAAACATCAGTTAATTAAGCGTGGATTTGAGTTTGATATCTATACCGAAAAACACTCGGCTTTGATTGTCCCCTACGACCACATAGCGGCCCATTCAGTGCGCTATGACGTAATTCGCGTGGCCTGTCTTGAACATTTGTTCGTGCTAAAACTAGAGGCCTTTCGTGACCGTCATGCCAGCGCAAAAGGACAGAAGGACGCTAAAGACATA
>CAZPBV010000229.1:0-5836 GCA_964584675.1 uncultured Bdellovibrionales bacterium | reverse complement strand
AACGACTGGTGATTCTTCTTTATTTTTGACCTGCTGCCAAAGCCCGGGCAGAAGGAGAGAGACTCTCAAATTCCTGATAGAATCCGGGGTTACCGTTAACGAACCTGTAGGACGGGATGCCTCTCCCCCTCTCTGCCAAATTATTTCGTGCGGTGCTTTCGTTGATCAGGTTCAACTTTTCATAGAACACGGCGCCTCGGTAACCCACGCTAATGCGCTAGGACAAACTCCCTTGCACCTGGCAATGGCTGCCAATCAACCGCGCATCGCCCTAGCTCTCCTGACCCAGGGTGCGCGCCCGCTTGAGTGTGATCATTCAAAGAAGACTCCCATAGACATCGCGATTGACCAAGGTTCATGGAAGGCTCTTTTTCATACTTTCAAACATTTCATATCTCAGGGCATGCGTCTCGATCGGTCTCGTCTCATCTCTTATTTTTTTCGAATTTTGTTGCACAAAAAGCTTGTTCTGGGCCCACCGTCATTTAAGGAAGTTCTCAGTGTGTCGCGCATCCTCGGTAAACTTCCGGCTTTGGAGAATAGCAGTTCTCCCGGCGGGGAGGATGCAGACGGACACTCCGTACAGGAATTTACTTCAATCATTGATACCCTATGCGACTGGGAAACATTTCGGCAACACGCACATCGAGGCCTGCAGGTTCCATCACATAATGAAATCGAAGAGCAATACGTTGATTTTCGCAGGAGAGTTCTTGCTTTCTTGATATTTGGTATGTCGCACCTGAGAAATTGGCTGGGAAATTCCTTGTCAGCTTCTATGCTCAGTACAGTGGTCACGCGCCAAGACAATGCAACAGTCCAAAGCGAACTCTTGGCTAATCAACCGGCCATTCGTAGCATTGATAGGTTAGCTACCATCATTTCGAAGCTTCCTGATAGGAACTCGCGCTGGAGTGACATCCAAAGACAGCTGTGGTTCACACACGATAGCGCCGTTGCGGCGGTACATCCCCCCGGCCCGAAACGAGAAGCCCTCCGAAAGACTGTGCGGGAACTTACGCTCCTCGCAGACCAGATGCCCGTTGAGCTCGTGCATGAAGCCGGATACTTACTAATGAGGTCGCGGCGCATCGAGCACGCAATGGCCTATTACCGCGCTGCCGGGGCTATAACCAAACGGGGAGCGTTTAAGTTAGAAAATCCGCTCACTTCTATACTCCCAGACTTACTATACCTCTATCCACCCGGAAGCCTTCACGCGTTATTCGGTCATTTTGACTCCTTGGTGACGAGGCATCCCTTCCTTCCGGAGCTTCTGGCTCTGCTCAACCATCCTCAAGATCCTCTATTACAACATGAGTCTTTGGAGACCCTCGTGCTGGCGCTTACGGCTCCCTTCCGCTTTGATACGCACGGGGTGGGAGAGCTTCCGTCTGAAGTCATTAGAGCATGGGCCAGTATCGGCACTCTCCAGTGGAGTTTTCGCCGCTGGCGTTATGAGGCGCAGCGTCCCGCCCCTGAGGTGCCGTCTCTTCTGGAAAGATTCGGATTCTTGAGAATCGATCTGCCACCGACATTGCAGAGCAAATTTGGACGGACCTACGTGTTAGAACCAGGAAATGTTCGCGGATTATTTCGCGCCCGCGTAGGTGACACCGGACCATTAATCCCCTATGACAAGAATTCCTTTGCCTTATGGTGTCAGGCCGGGCTGCTCGTTTGTCACCCGCGCGGGAGCTTGTTCATTCGTAATGCTTCGCCCCTCTTCGGCCGCGGCAGCACACCGCATATCGCGTATGTATCGAATGACAACCTTGCAAATCTCTACTATGAGCCGGGGAAGCCGCTATTGACTCCTCAGAGATTCAAGGATCACTTTCAACACATGTTCAATTGGAAACTGTATCGCGATTCCTCTTTCGGAGAGCGACTGCATTTTCTAACGGACCAAATCCGGGGCCTTTCGGACCTATTTTTTGCCTGGAAGTTCAATACAGATAGGGAACGTGCTTTCTCTACAGAAGGCCCCATGGACGAACCATTGCTTATAGGGGGACACTACTCTCCAGGATTTGAGTATGTACTGGACGATCTTGAGACTCGATTGATGCAAAGCACGGGACCGTCATCGGCGGCCGTTCCGGTCCTAGGATTTGTTCCCTTGGACCACCCGCCGATGACTTCCTATAAATTTTCATTGGATGGTACACCAACCGGCTCTCTCAAGGTTACCAGAGATGTTCTAGATTGCTTAAGGGAGCTGCTTGCTGGAACCGCCAGTGACCACACGCTAGAAGAACTTGGAATTCGGGCCTTCTTTCAAGAAGCCGGCTTTAATTCACAGGGCGGGCTTGCCTTATTTGCTCCAGATGATACTTAAGAGTACCGACGAGGATCAAAATAATGTTTCACTCAACATGCACGAGAGCAGCGCGTCCCAGGCCGCAGTGTGCTGCCCCTGTAGCTACCCCGGTACTCCCCACTACCCCGCCGCCAACACCCGCTTCTCCGCCAACACCTGTTTCTCCGCCAACTACTCCGTTTACGCCTGCCCCAGCCCCTAAAACCCCTCGACCGCCCGAACGGAGTCCTGACGACCCTTGGAAGACTTGCCGAATCTGAGAACCATTCGTAAGTTTGCAACGGCCTTATGAATCAGACAAACCCATTGGCAGCGAGTATAACTTAACGACTGTCCGCTATGAAGCTGGCTTGCGCCGAGCATCAATAAAAGATTTCACCGCCAGCGCCACAAACACCAGCGAAAGCAGCGCCATTACTGATTGAGCTGCTACAGCTACCGGCCGTTCAAGCTCCACCCCGCTGAGAAGCGCCGGAAATTTTAGTAATCCCCGGACGGTCCCCAAAAAAGCTACCAGCGCAAGCAACACCGCCACGTGCATGACATGCTTCCTTAGATGCGGACGTTGCGCCACTACCGCGCAAACAAAAAATGCTATCCCAAAAAATGCCGGGATAAGAGCAGTCACATGCGCCGAACCGGTTCCGATATAGCCAGCCATACCCAAGATCAGAAGGGCAAAGGCATATAAAAAAGTAACTTTCCGCATATTCAGACCCCCTGGTTCCATGCTGCCTCCTCGAATTTTAGGCTGATATTAGACTAACTCCAACTGTTTGAGAACCTGCCCCAACCGCTTTCGATTTTCGATACTCATTTCACAAAGCGGCAACCGATATACTTCTTCACATAAACCTTGCATTGATAGCGCCGCTTTTACCGGGATAGGGTTTGTCTCATAAAAGATGGCCTCAAAGAGCGGCATGTATCGCTCATGAACCTCGCGTGCCTTGTTCAAATCACCGCGCAAAGCGCAGTCAACCAAAGTACGCATCTCATGAGGAATAATGTTGGACGCAACCGAAACCACTCCATCGGCCCCCATCTCTATGGTTTTAAGTGTAATATTATCGTCTCCACTCAAAATTGAAACGTGGTCCGGAACCGACTTTATGACTTCCCCAATCTGATCCAAGTCGCCTGACGCTTCCTTTACCGCCACCAGGTTGGGGCACTCATGAATTATTCTTAATAGAGTAGCAGTTTCAACATTCACCGCAGTACGACCCCTGATATTATAGAGCATGATAGGAATTGAAACGGCTTGGGCCACAGTTCTAAAGTGGCGATAAAGGCCCTCCTGTGTAGGTTTGTTGTAATATGGATTCACCACCAAACAGCCGTCAGCGCCAGCACTCTCCGCTTGTCTGCTCAAACTCACTGCGTGGGCAGTATTATTTGAACCGGTTCCGGCAATAACTAAGCATCGCTTTCCAACCCATTTGACAACCTTCGTAATAACTTCCAGCGCCTCGTCTTCTTCCAAAGTTGGAGACTCGCCGGTGGTTCCGCAGGGAACAATTCCAGCCACCCCCGCTTCCACTTGCCTTTCCACCAAGCGCTCCAGAGCCGGCCATGCGATGTCTCCTTCACGGTCAAAAGGAGTAACTATGGCTGTGAAAACGCCTCTCAATTTCTTTTCTCTCATATTGATTCTCCAAGCACCTGTCTCATTAAGTTGTCAATTCCGTAAAATCCCGGGGGCTGGCTCATGAGCCACTGCCCTGCAAACACCGCCCCTCGCGCATATCCTTCTCTACTGCGTGCGGCATGTTTAATCAGTATCGTATCCGGGCCGCTATCAAACGCCACCGTATGTTCAAAGTTAGCCTCCCCGCCGCGCACAGAACCGAAGTGAAATTCTTGCGGCTCAAGCCTCCGGTCCATTTTCTCATAGACCGGTGTTGATTTGCGCGCCATATTTTTTGCGATTACTCCCGCAATTGTCTTAGCGGTGCCGCTGGGACTATCTACCTTATGACGATGATGCACCTCGTAACCCCAAACATCATAATCAGTTAGATCCCGAAAAATCTGGGCTGCCCGCTCAATAAGCGCCACATAGGCTTGAACACCAAGAGAAAAGTTAGAGGACCAAAGAAACCGAATTCCCGCATCGCGCACCAATGCTTCAACTCGCGCCAGCTCGCCCGTCCAGCCGGTTGTTCCCATGACGACATGAGCCCCACAACCACAATAAAACTCAATATTAGAAAGCACGCTGCCGGGCAATGAAAAGTCAATCACCAAGTCAGCCCCCGCAAGAGCATCTTTTGAAAGCGTCCGATGCGACGCCTCAGAATCTTTCGGATCAATCCGCGAGACGACCGTATGCCCTGCCCTTTGGGCTTCGACCGACACCATTTTCCCCATGGCGCCATATCCAACCAATGCTATTTTCATAGGTACTGTAGGTACCATGCTTTACAGCTAAAGTCATGGCTCACCAAGGACGGAAACAACATGGCAAAATCGCTTTTACTGGACCGGGCTCGAGACCTCGAAAAACGCTTTCTGGCAAGCAGGCAACACAAGGACGCAGAACTTCGAAGCGCCGTGCGAATATTCTTAGAGTTTCTTGAAGGATTTGAGGCTCTCAACGTGCCCGCGCCGTGCGTAACGGTATTCGGATCGGCACGCTTCAAGGAAGGACATCGCTATTACGACCTGGCCCGCGCCATGGGCAAGGACTTGGCTCAAGCTGGATTTTCGGTCATGACCGGCGGGGGCCCGGGTGTCATGGAGGCAGCGAATCGCGGGGCAAAGGAAGGTGGAGGCTATAGTGTCGGCTGCAATATTGAACTCCCCAAGGAACAAAAACCTAATGCTTATCTCGATGCCTTTGTGGAGTTTGATTATTTCTTTGTGCGCAAGGTAATGCTGGTAAAATACTCGTGCGCTTTTATTTTTTTCCCCGGAGGTTTCGGGACTCTCGATGAGCTCTTTGAAACTTGCACTTTGATGCAAACTCAAAAGATCGAATCCTTTCCTGTCGTCGCCATGGGAGTGGACTTTTGGAAAAATATGCAAGGCCTTAACTCAACTTTACTTGCCGAGGGCACCATCGACAAATCGGATCTCAATCTGTTTTTTGTCACAGACTCCACCACCGCCGCAGTGCAGCACATCAAAGACTCGCTCTTATGCCCATCAAAGCCATCCATGCTATCCGAAAGACGATAGCATAATACCGGTGCCTTCCTTCGCGTTACCGCTCATTGTTCTTCTCATCATCGAACAACATTCGTACGGCAGGAGTATCGAGATCATCAAGCTGCCCATTACGCACGGACCACAGGTAGAGCCCGACCCCTGCCAGCGCTAAAAGAAGAGACAGTGGAAGCAGTACGTATATTATTTCCATTGTATATTTCGAGTTGACTATATGCGCCCGACAAAGCCACAATACCACAAATCGACGCCTTGGGGACACAGACCTTCGATTCTACAGCGGAAATTCTTGGAAATCGCGAGTGAAATTCTTAACCCTTCTTACCCTCTTGAATTTTTTCT
>CAZPBV010000228.1:1215-5858 GCA_964584675.1 uncultured Bdellovibrionales bacterium | reverse complement strand
CTCCGATAGTCGTCCGACCAAGTTATAGACTTTACACTGATGGAGCCCTTCATCCCCTTAACAACGCCTGAGCCACTGAGGAAAATATGAATTCATTCATAGGAATCAGCCTTCGACACTCATGTGAGCATATTCACTAACCTCGTCAGCTAGTAACAACCAATCCCAATCGCTTGAGAAGTGACGGTTAAAGTCCGGAGACTGAAGACTGCGAGGAGTACTCCACAAATGCCTCGAGAACTGCTTGGCATAGCTCACTACCCATGTAGCGACCCCATGGTTCCAAGAAGGACTTCCACTCCTCCGCATTGTGGGGTTGATCACTATGATTCAAGAGAACCTTAAGGAGAAAGAGCAATTTCACTCCAGCCGACCTCTCCCGCCATCGAATCTGCTCCGGGCTTGTTTGCAGGCATTCCCCTAGCGAGCGAACAAGATGCTCAACTGAATCGGCATTGGGAATATGAGAGAGCAACTTGGCGCTGTGGAGCGGAACGCGGGCCAATGCCATCTTCTCGTCAGCATTAAGGCTGGCCATGGTACGCACCTTGACAAGAAGCGGCGTCGGAATGGAATAGATTCCAACATTATGCAGCAGCGCTGCCGCTTGAATTTCTTGACTATTCGAAAGTCCTAGCCGTTGTGCTGCCCGCTGCGACAGCCCCCGCAAGCGCTTACTTTCCTCCAAGCCAATCGGATCGACAGCAGCCATGATTTCTGTTAGAACATGCACGATTCCCGAAAGAATCTTTCTACTCCGCTCCCTCTCCAGCCCTCTCTTGTCCTTGTTCTGCAACAGCTCCTGAATATTTCGCTTGAGCACCTCGGTAGAGCAGGGCTTCGTGAGCAAGCGATAAATGGAGTCTTCATTCTTGACCGCTTGCAGTAGCGCGACATCCGCGACCCCGGTAAGGATGATAGAGTTGACGGATGGAAACTCACTCCCTATAACTCTTGAGAGATCCATCCCTTTCATGCCGGGGAGGTTATGATCAATAACTGCTACGGCAATATTCCGGGGACTTCGGAGTAAATCGATCGCCCCCTCGGCGGTTGACGCCGTAAACACCTCGAAAGAGTCTCCAAGTCCGCTTCGATACCACGACAGAATGTTTTGATCATCATCAACGATTAGACAACTCTCCATATCCACAACTCCTCGGGGAATACTGCTCACGTTGCTAGACTTGTTCAATGCGCGGTTTGATAGTTCATCAGGACGTCAGGCACATCGACTTACTTGAGAGTCCGGGCCGATTATGCTGAGCATTTGAATACCACCACCAATTGTTTATTGGTGTTTGCAAAGGTACAGGCCGTTCAATATTAAGTTTACATTAAGACCCGCCCCTCCGACTCACAAATTTTCATTCCATGACGAACCTAATTCATGAACCTGGCAGATATCTGCCTGTATTAACGAGGAGTGATAAATAGTTATGAATAAAGATACTTTGACAATCTCCGCTACATGTAAGGGGCTTCTTCATACGGCGATCATCGCTGTGCTAGGCACTGGCTTTCTTGGAGCCGCAGCCCCCTTGGCGGCACAATTACTACCAAATCCGGCACTGCCGACCAACTTAGTCCAGACCGCTCAGGATGCGCTTTCTTCCTCCCTCAATGGAGTCTCTCTACCGTCAGATAGTATCAACAATGTCAATATCATGGACTCATCATCGATAATTCCTTCGACACAACTCCCTATCAATGGAGACCCTCTTTCAATCGTGCCGATGGATCTCAGCACGGTGGATTCGCCGGTGATTCCGGATATAGTTGAGAACGTCATCAACCTCGTGGAGAGCCCTTCGATTGAAGAGATTTTCAATCCACCTCTCATCTCCAATATCGGGGACACCATTGTCAATACACTTACTGAACAGCGCACCCTTGACTGCCAAGGAACCGAGACGCGCTCAACATTCAATGCCTCTGAACTGCAGAATTTAGTTTCAGGCAACCCATCCTATAGTTGGACCACGACTTGCGCCGGCGCGACCATCTCAAGTCCCCAATCCTCCGAGGCTGTCTTAAACCTCACACTTCCAGGCTTCGGGCAATCGCAGGACTGCTCAATCTCCGTGACGGCGGATAATGGAACTCAGTCCTATACGCGAACTGTTCAGGTCACCGCAAAGGAGTGCGACTTAAACTGCCAGCCGTATGAGGTGGATTTGTGCGGCGTCTGCAAAGGGAACAATGCCTGCCTAGATTGCGCTGGACGACCAAGCGACTCTGGAATTTGCGCTGTCTGCACGAGCAATGCTCAATGTCGGTCATGTACGGAAGTGAACCTTCAGGATATAATCGTTCAATTAGATGCTAAAGCGTTGAACGGTTCCAAGGCAATTCAAAAGGCACTTCGCACAATTAAGCGGGCCGACGTAAAACGGCGCGCCAGAGCTAGCCTGCGAAATGCCAGCCGGTTCTACGCCCACAGCGCCACAGTCGTTCGCACACTCAAACCAAGAAGCCTTTCCTGCAATCACTACGTTGGTTGCAGTCACCAGACGTCAGACTCTACTCTTCGCGAATACCAGCAAACTGTCGCAAAGTTGAAGAAAGCTGCTCAACGGAGTGTCCAGTTTCTGAGGACAGAAAGGTCGAAGAAATCTCTGAAGGCTGCCAAACAGCTCAGAAAGTCCATCAAGGCTGCAGCCTATGACGTTTCTGACATAGCCGGCAAGTATCCGACAGCTACCTTTTCCTGCGACTAAGGAGGAACGTAAATCTATATGAGTAACGTATCCTCTGATTCCTCGCTCCTCCCGCCGGATGAATTCCGGCCGGAGGAGTATTCTATTATTCTCATTGATGACGATCCCGATTCCTTGGCACTATTTCAAGAATTGCTGCGTAGCGAGGGCTTTCGCGTATATGGTCGCAGTTCACCCGAGGAGGGGCTTCGCCTGATGAAGCAAATATACTTTGACCTACTTATTTGCGATTTGCGAATGCCAAAGCTGGACGGGATTCAGGTTATAACTGAGCTGCGTAAGCTTAAGCCCGTCAACGAGGACTCATCACTACCTATCATACTCCTAACCGCTGCCGACACCGATTGGGGAGATCTCGCTCGAGAGGCGGGGGCTAATGCCCTCTGCCAAAAGCGTAACGCTGTTCGCGATCTATCTCGTCACATCAGAGAACTTCTCCTACATAGTTAGGACCTTGCATGGACTCAGCTGAGTCCGCCCTCTGGCCGGGAACTCCTCGCGGCCAGAGGCTTTTTATCGTACATTTGCCTATTGCAAGAAAGCCGTTACGCCGATAAGAAATTCGATCATTCTTATGTTGGCGCAACGAGTATATGCAGGCGAAAGAAAAGAAGCTAACCACCGTTCTTCTGATCGAAGATGATGTATGTGTTGGTCATACTCTCGTGGAAGCACTACTCCCATATGGATTTTTGGTACGCCATGTTGAAAATGCCGAGGAATGCTTCAGTTCGATTGCCCAAAATGAGCCGGACCTTATATTACTCGACTTGGAGCTTCCCGGCATTATGGGGCCCGATATCTGCCGATCGCTACGACAAATGAACTACAAGCATACTCCCATCGTTGCTCTTTCAGGGTGCCAAGATGAAAATCAGATTGTGAAAATGCTAGAAGCCGGTGCCGACGACTTTGTGGCAAAATCACAGTCCCTGCCCGTCTTAGTCGCGCACATACGCGCCGTGCTGCAAAGAGGAGAACGACTTCGAGAGTCGGCCGCATCTTCTGATCTAGCGGAGTGGGGGCCTATTCGCATAGACAAGACTACGCGAAGAGTTTGGGTTCTCAATCGCGAAGCAGACCTTACTCCGACCGAATTTGGACTGCTTGAGACATTTGTCTCGTTTCCGGGCGCGGTTTTTACTCGAAACCAACTCATCGATCGCCTGCATGGCATTGGACATGTTGTTACGCCCCGCACCATCGATGTTCATATTAACGCACTTCGCAGTCAACTCGGGGAATATCGAACAGCGCTACAGACAGTACGGGGGGTGGGCTACCGATTTGCGGAGTCGCTGGCTAGATAATGGAAGGCAACCCCGAGACCCCCCCCGATGGGTAAGGACCCGGGTAATTCTATACCGCCAATGTTTCTGCCACGATCTATATAAGTGCCTTTCCTCGAAAATTGCGACGACCATATATTTGGCCTTTCCCACCAAGCAGTTAGTACCGACGTGACAATAGACTTCTGCCTACTTCAAAAAGACCCAGCTAAATATGCGCTCGCCTAAAGTTTGTCCACTAGAATGCCGATAAACTAAGTGCCACTCCAAGTTTGTTGGAGGGCTCCACCTGAAACGGCTATGTTGGGGCGAGAAGCATTTCCTTGTCTCAAGGCATAGTGCAGTCTGTACTCTGGGAAGCGGCTAAGAAAAGTATGATTTCCGCATTATTCCGAAGATCTCTCGGTGGCGCCGTATTGGAATTTGCAATTGGTGCCCCTGTATTTTTTTTATTGGTCATGGGGCTTATTGATTTTTCCAGGATACTTATTTCGCAAGCTATTCTGCAATCCGCGGCCACTGATGCGAGCCGAAAAGCGGCGCTTCTGTCAGAAATGGGTCTTGATGTGGCCGGAGGCAATCCTGCAGCCTATCAACAATATGAACAGGCCGTACAGGTAGTGGCCAACCAGTC
>CAZPBV010000228.1:0-1205 GCA_964584675.1 uncultured Bdellovibrionales bacterium | reverse complement strand
GTCGTGGGAAACTTCCTCCGTGCTTTTTTCCGATGTTGGCCACAAGAGCGCTGCTGAACTTCTGCCTCTTCGGGTTAACTATGGCGAAGACTGTAGCGCTCAAAACTTGGCGGAAAAGGAAGCGGAAGCAAATAATGAACCGCCGCCGGAGGTCCTCCCTCCATGCGAAGTACTACACTACATCTCATCGCGCTTGGCGATAATTCGACCTGGCGAAAAAGCCATGCTTGGAACAGAGGAAGATATTCCCTATCCTACGTCTTTCGGCACAATCCCATCAATTTCCATGAAACAGCTTCTTCGTAGTTATCCCATTGTGGTCGAAATGCGGGCCAAGATTGATACAATATTACCCTTCCTTGGGCCGATAACCATTAGCGCTCGCGGAATTAGCAAGGCCGAATCTAGCTCCCCCTCCGGATTGGCTGGACAAGTTCCATTACCAGTTTTCGATTTGGTTGGTACCTGGTCGACACCGACGCCGCAACCTACCACTAATGCAACTGCAACAGCGACGGCTACTCCCGGACAGAGCACGAATCGCTGTCCTCAATCAGCACTCTTTGCTTGCCATCAACAGTGCGTAGCCAATGGCGATTCCTTGTGTTGCCCTTACGTGTATGACTGTGAGACCTGTATCGCATGCGGAACATAAAGTCGTCACCAGATCTCAGCCCCCACTCTGAAGGAGCATTCCTTATCTTGCTCGCCATTCTTCTTATGGTGGTGGCCGGTTGCCTCGTGCTTGCGACCGATGCCGTACGGATGCAAAGCTCGAAAGCAAAACATCAACATATAGTCGAGGCCGCATGCTTGGCTGGCCTTGAGGAACTAATTACCCAGCAATCGTCGGTAAGTACAAATACTCGACGGGATAGAATTCGCTCCCGCATCACCGCGTTAGTTGGCGCAAATACATCCTTGCAAGGATGGTTTCTAATGGGGGATAGCAAAACAAATCTTGCCAATAGCATCGAAGTAGTAACAGATCCGGCAAGCCCTCCGCAAAATATTAACGGCAGCATAGAATTTGGCAAATGGATTACCTACGATGTCTGCGCCGATGCTAGCGATCCTATCGGGTGTAAGAGTGAACATGCGTGTTTCTATGATGGGGGTGGCGACCCAACTGGCACCCCCTGTTTTCAGCCTTTTGCAATTGGGGAACCAAATATTTCCTCCGCCCGTGTATTGCTAAAGATTGT
>CAZPBV010000227.1:0-5884 GCA_964584675.1 uncultured Bdellovibrionales bacterium | reverse complement strand
GGCCATCGATTCCGATCTTCGTAGCGGACTCATATCTGCGGAACAGGCGCAAGAGCGTCGCGAGGATTTGCGCCGAGAGTCTCAACTATATGGTTCCATGGATGGCGCCATGAAGTTTGTTCAAGGCGATGCAATAGCCGGTCTCTTTATTATTGTCACCAATATTTTCGGCGGCATGTATCTTGGCGTTCGCTCCGGCATGACGTTGAGCGAGGCCGGCAACACCTATACCATCCTAACCGTCGGCGACGGACTAGTCACGCAGATCCCGGCCATTCTGATTTCGATTTGCGCTGGAATTGTGGTCACCAGGGTTTCCTCAGGCGATGATGCGTCTCTCGGCAGTGACGTTCAGCGCCAGGTCTTTGGTCGGCCGGGCACCATTCTATTTGTGGGTCTCCTGATGTGCTTGTTGGGATTGTTGCCATACCTGCCGGACGGACCATTCCTTACGATTGGATTGTTGCTTTGTGCCTCTGCGTTTTGGATGTGGAGATCTCCGGAGCCGACGACATCTTTGCCAAGCATACGTTCGGCGGCCTTACCTGTACTCCCACGACTGGGAGGAGGAGCCGATGGCGGAGCTTCGGTCAGATTCTTACCCGAGAAGCCGAATGAGCTAACGATGATTATGCATCTCGATCAAGGAACGCTCTACCCCTTCTATACGGCTCAGAGCACGCGCTACCATACGTGGTGGGAGGAAGTAACTCGGGATTTCTTCCATGACCTTGGCATGCATCTTCCTGAACTGAGAGTTATTCCTGATGAACGACTGGGTGTCGGACGGTTCCAAGTATTGCTCGGCGGGGCTCCGATAGAGGATGGGGCTGTCCGCTCAGATGCGGTTTTGGGCGAAGTCGGCCCCCTGAATGCGACACTTCTCGGTCTGCGTGTGCTGGAAGAGGATCGCCACCCGTTGAGTGGCAGTCGAGTGACGTGGGTGCCTCTTGAAGATGAGTATCTACAGGTCTTGCAGGTGGGATCCATCCGCTATTTTGATCCCATCGAATATGTTGGCTTACGTGCTGTTGCCTTTTTCCGTCGGCATCCGGAGGAGCTGTTAGGTATCGCTGAAATTTTGGCAATGGAGCAGAAATTAGAGGAAGCCTTTCCCGGACTTATTACTCAGACCCTTGATAGAAACTTCTTTACCACCGCGCGTATTACGGAAATTGTGCAACAGCTTGTTCGTGAAGGCATCGGTGTGCGTGATTTTCGCCATATTGTTGAGGCGTTGGCTTCGTATGGCGCGACTCAAGGCGCAGTGAGATTAGCGGAGGGAGACTTTATAGTGGAGGAAATCGTTGGCTTTGTTCGACGAGCCCGGCGCCGGCATTTGATTTCTCGCTATTATAGTCAGCGACAGACCCTGAAGGTAGTGACTCTCTCGCAGGAAGTAGAAAATCTTTTTGAGGAGGCAAAAGCCGATGAAGAGGCTCGTCCCGTTTTGGCGCCCGAAGTGAGTGAGCGATTGACGAGCGGTTTGGAGAGAATAATTGAGCCCTTGGCTTCGTCAGGGATACTACCGGTCACTGTCCTTTGTCGAGATGATTTGCGATCGAGAGTTGCGGCGTTTCTGATGGGCAGCGTCTTCCATCCGGTTGCTATGGGCATGGGAACAATTGCATTTGAAGAATTGGACCCGAGTGTAGCAGTGGAACCCGTGGCGGTATGGCGAGAGTAGAAACGAAATAGGGGGAGCTTACAAATGGTAGAGAATGCAGGCACGGAAACAACGCGAACACTCCAGGACGTTTTCATTTTGGA
Organism: uncultured Bdellovibrionales bacterium; assembly: GCA_964584675.1. Taxonomy (GTDB): domain Bacteria; phylum Bdellovibrionota_C; class UBA2361; order UBA2361; family JBGSMV01; genus CAZPBV01. Next base: position 4,114 of record CAZPBV010000227.1, on the reverse strand, counting down.
GAGTCATCTTGCTTCAACGCGCAGCGCGGATTGCTATAAGGCGCGTGAGAAAGAGAGCGGGCAGAATGTGTGTGTGTGGGTTCTACGATATCCACTTGATATGAATTCCGGGAGTCCCGAACGATTTATGACGCGCATGGACACCATTCGATCTATGGGGCTGGCGACGTGTCCGCTACAAGATTTTGGTGTTGATTCTTCCGGTATGGCGTACGCCGTGTTCCCTGCTCTCGATGGGTTTGATTTTACGGCGGGCCGTCGTGACCTTGCTGAATTGGAGAGGCGACTGACGGGCGCCATTGCTATTGTTGACGCATTTCATGCGCAGGATTTGGTCATTGGAGACTTGAGCGCTTCTTCGTTCTGGCTTGATCGGGGCGGTGATGTTTGGCTTCTTGGGGTGCTTGGTTCTTTTGACGCTGACACTGCAACTGCATCGAATCCCCCCCCGATCGAGACGCTGCCGTATCTTGCTCCGGAACAACGTGCAGGTGGAGGCATTGAGAAAGAGAGTGATGTGTTTGCCCTCGGGGTCTTGGGTTATCGCCTTATGAGCGGACATTTTCCTTATGGTGACGACCCCGAGAGGTTGGCCCAGGAATTTGATGTTAGTCAGGTGCGATCCTTGAGCAGTTATGATTCCAAGGTTCCGGTTTGGGGTGAAGAGGTATTGCGAAAGTGTTTGCAGCCGACTACCGATCAACGCTATCCAAACGCGGGAGCCGTGCGAGCGGCAATTGCTGAGGTGCGGCAAAGAGTGGCGACAGGGGAGGCTTTGCCGGCGCGTGTGCCTGGGCAAATTGCCTTGCGGCCGGGAGTTCCGGGACAGGGGTCATTGGGGGCTGGCCGCGCGCCGGCATTGCAGACGCATAAGCTTCCTACCGCTACTGCGCCCAAGGGCAGGGAGCGCGGACTGACGATTTTCGACAGGATCCCTGCTCCGATTGTGCGACTTGCCCGATATCGCATGATAGTCATTGTTATTGCCGTCTTCATGGTCTCTTTAATCTTGGCTCGCCAATACATGGCTGACTCAGAATCGCCCGCACCGGATGTTCGTTCTGACTTGTCGCTTCACGGTGCCGCTACCCAAGGAAATGTAAAGCAAGTCATAGAGGTCTTAGAAGAGCAGCGAATTGATCTTGCGGAGAAAACAAAGAAGCTGGAAGAGCTTATCAAATCCGACGATCCCCTGGCGCATGATGTGCTAGTCAAAACCGCTATTGAGGCGCGTTCTCCAGAGATGCGGGGCATGGCGGAAAAGGCAGTTGTGGATCGGGCGCGACGTCTCGGCATGATCCGTAGCTCGGAGCAACTGAAGCAGTGGCTGCGGACCATTCCAAGCGGAAACGTTCCTTCGAGTTACTCCCCGTTGCTCAGCGCACTCAACTCGACCCTTCCTTTGGCGGCGCGTTGTTCTGAATTGCGAGCGGCCTATGCTATCGACCCGAAGGTAACGTTGCGCATGGCGGCCGCGGTAGCGCTTGATTCGTCAAATGTGGAAGACTATCAGGAACTACTCTCTCAGTTGGTGGGCGATTCCCTTGGTATGGATGATGCCAAGACTCATACCGCCCTTGGTCTCATTCTGGGCCATCCTGAGCTTGCTTTGGTTTTTAGTGAGGATGTGATTGCCCGGCGCACTGAACTGGATAATGCCGATATCTTATGGCTTCTCAAGCTCTTAGCGGACCGCAACGACTTTAATGTGCGCGCTTTTGCCAGCCTGGCGCTTGAACGTGGAATTTTGCCGCCGATTCGGCGCCTTTACCTGACTGCTATTAATGAACGCGAAGATCTCCCGGCTGATGTAGTGAATTCGCTCGTACGCGCCGCCGCGGGAGCTATAAAAGTTGAAGACATTGGCGCCTTTGGGCGGTGGATAGATAGTGATTCGGCGCGGCTGCTTCTTGTGGTATGCGCTGATGTCACCGATCGCGATGTGTTGACGGAAACGTTTGATATTCTCGCGGGGAAAAGCATTTCAATTCAGCCGAGCGGCGCGCTTATTGACTGGCTTCGGAAAAACCATTGGGATCGCCGCGCAGATTTTGCCCGGCCCATTGGCGTATTGGCCAACATCGATAGCGTTCCGGAAGATGAGGTCCTAAGTGCTCTGGGGGCCTTTGACGCATTTGCTAAGGATACGCGCCTGATTAATTTGCTCGTGGAGACAAGGAATCCTTTGGTTACCCGATTGGTAGTTCGCAAATATTCCTCACGGCTATCGCTGGGGGTCCTATTAAACCTACTAGACAATTCAGATCGCGAAGTGCGAAAAATAGCGGTTGGAGCGCTCGAGCCATATCATGATGTGGGAGCGCTCAAGATTATCCTCGATCACTACGGGTCGGAGAAGGATCCTGAGGTGCTTGAGGAATATAAGAAGCTGTGGGTGATTCAGAATAGAACAAAGTAGGGGAGACATGAGATTGGTACGTTTTTTTCTCGGGGCGGTTTTTGGATTTTTGCTGGCTGGGTGCGCCGGATCGGTGAATACGGCACTAGTCAATCAGCAGGCGCCCGTGGCGCGTTTATATGTTGTTGACGCCAACTTGGCCTCGACTGAGGTAAAGACTCTTGAGGATTTTCAAGGAAAGAATGTAGCGCTCGTTTTTTGGGCGACGCACTGCACCTTTTCGCATGGTCTCCTGGACGACCTCAATGAGTATGCGCAAAAGTATGGCAAACAGAAGAATCTTGAAGTGGTAGCCGTCAGCGTCGACGAGCCTAAGGATGAAGACAGGCTTAAGGATCGCATTCACTACGGCAAGCTCAGCAATATTACGCATGTTTATTCGGGCACCGATATTCACGATGAAGCCTACCGCGCCTTTGACGTTGGCAGCCTGCCGACGGTCTTTTTGATAGATACCACCGGGAAGGTCGTGGCAGCAGGAAACAAGGCCAGTGTGGTCAAAGAGAAGTTGGGGGAGGGGTGAGTTTGTAATTTCCCTTCGTTAAAGGCTTGCCCGAGCTGTCCGTGGGCCTTGAATTTGCAACAGCTACCCCGATGAGCGCATCTGCTCCGCCCGCAGGTATCGCAGCAATAAGCGAATGGCCTGTTCCGCTTGTGGTCCGTAGGTATCTTGAGCCACTGCGTGTATATTCTCCATAGTGGCGAGGGTGAGGTGGTGATCTCTAAGTATCTGCCCCATATAGGACTGCTGCTCCAGTAGAGCCTCAAAGATCTTGCTGCCAGATACTAGCCTGCCGGGGTCTTGTGTTGCTCTTTGCTGTATCCATGTCCGCCGCGCTAGAAGGAGCTGTTTCAAGTTTGCGCAAGACGGGGATGCAGCACTGAGGAACTCTTCAATTTGGTTTCCGCTAAAGCAAGCCGTTTCATAGACTTCTTGCAACCAACGAGCTTCAAGCTCAGGCCAGTCGGCATTGAGTATTTCCTGAATCATATGCTCGAGGACGCCATTTGAAGCTTCTAACATCTCGGGCCCAGTCATATTCATCAGGCTTTCCCCGGGCGAAAGCCCGTCGAGCTGCTGCGCGCTAGCGCTCATTGTTGCGGTACCATCCTCTTGAGGGGGCGCGTCGGGTGCCGGAAACAGGCGAAGTCTTTCGAGGAAGTGACGCACCGTCTGCGAATCATTTGTCGGGACAATATCGAGTGGAATGATATCGAATTTTTGATTCATGCCCGGCCAAACTACATACGGAACGGCATGGGCATCGCTCGTCAGCACTCTCTTTCCCTTAACCACAAAACCGGTCATCACACCCGAGACAAACCCCGCCGCGCGCAGGAGGGCCGCAACGGTGTATGCGGCATGTTGGGCGCAAACGCCGCTCAGTTCTTTGTTGCCCATACGAGCTTGAAGAGCCGGGTAGCGGTCAAAAAGCTCAGTCATGCGCGCTCGCATTTGTGCAACCATCTCTTCGAGGTTCTTTCCATTAACGCGATCCTGCCATTCGGCAAAGTTCATGTCGTAGTGAAGAATGTCCTCTGCGTAGCGCGAAATGCGACTGACCTTTTCGTGCGGGCTGAGGTCTCTTATGTCGTGAAGAAAGACCCGCCATTCTGCCTGAAGCGATAAAAGAGTGGCAGATAAGCCATGACCATAAGCTCGTTCAAATTGCAGTTTCCATCGTTGGTATTCCT
>CAZPBV010000226.1:0-5884 GCA_964584675.1 uncultured Bdellovibrionales bacterium | reverse complement strand
CCATCTGTATAATACCCAACCTTGCCTCCATAGCGGTAGGGGTTTACATCGCTCCCACTCGACATTACCAAATTGCCGTAGGCGTCATATACATAGGTAGACGTAACTGCCCCGCCCCCATCCGTCAGCGCCCGCGTCTCCCCCTGAGGACCAAAATGATAATACCTCGTGCTTCCTCCAGCCCCAAGACTCCGCCGCGATACCAATCCGTCCGCTCCCCACGTGTACACTGCCGACGGCGCCCCATTGGTTATCTCCCCTATCAACCGGTCTCCATCAAACACATAGTACTTTACCACCCCGCCCGAACTCTGGGAGCGACTCCGCCGCTTGAGGGGATCATAGCGATAATCCAGATGAACTCCCCCCTGCGCGTCCCGCGCTAGAGTGTCAAGAATGGTCCATAGGTAGCTGCTCTCCCCTATTCCTGCCCCGGCTATCGACAGTAAATTTCCACGCCCGTCATACCCAGCTCCGCCACCGGGAATGCTCGCTAACTTATTGGCTGCGTCATAGCTTGCAAAAACTGCCCCATCAACCGTTTCAAGGTTGCCAGCCATATCGTACCCATAGCTTCTCGCATACGACCCAGCTCCCGTCCTCTCCTCGCCGATAAGCCGATAGAGCCCGTCATACCCATAGTGCACCTCACTCCCATCAAGCTCTGTCACCGCACTTATGTGTCCTACCTTCGGCACCCCTCCATCATAGGTCAACTCATAACGCTGAAATGCCACCTGCCCTGCCCTATGCTCTATCGCGCTCTTCCACCCGCGCGCTTCATAATACTCATACTCTGTCGAGGTCCCATTCCCATTCTCCTGGCCCGTGAGCTTCCCTTCCCCGTCATACCTATACACCACTCCCTCTCCAAAGCTGTTCGTTACCGACTGAAGCCTTCCCGCCAAGTCATAGCCGTAGCTCCAACTTGCTACCGTTGTGTTCCCGTGCTTCCACGTCATGCTCGCTCGCGAGTGGTCCGGGTTGTACGTGTAGCTCACCTTCTGAGTGGTGGAAAATCCCGAATTGCTATACGAGTAACTCGCTTCCTGGAGCAGCCGGTTAGGGGTGTACGTGAACCCTGACCACCCAAGCGAGCTACTGTAGCCGGACAGTTGATGCCCCTCGTCATAGTTGAAGGTCGTTAATGACCCTTGGTTGGTCCCAATATAACTGACTAGCCTGTCATATCCGTCGTAGTTGTACGAGATATAGGCGCCGGGCTCCGGTATTACTTTGGTCACACGGGCGCTGGTATTGTACTGGAACTCTACTCCGGTGCCGTCGGGGTAGTTTATCTTTTTTAGCTCTCCCCCATACCCGTACTCGTAGCCAGTGTCATTGCTACGGGCGTCTTTAAACTCCTGAAGCTGCCTATCCCCGTTATAGCCCCACGCAAAGTTCCTCGACATCGGCTCATGGGTCGCAGTCAATGCCCCGCATGACGGGCACCACTCATAGTTTGTTACCGCTCCAGCTTCGTCGGTGAATGCCCTAAGCTCGCTCCCCGTATAGTCATAAGACCGGCTTGCCCCATCGGCATACTCCACTCTTCTCAGCCTGCGCACCCCGTCATACTCATAGCGCACCGTATTGGTTACCCCCAAAAAGGGCGAGGTAGTGACCGATAGCGGGTCTCCCAGCTTGGAGTACGAGTCAATGCGGCGCTCTTCGCCATTGCCGTTTCTCTCCATTGTAAGGTAGCCATACGAACTCGAACGCGGATTTTCGTCGTAGGTAAAATACTCCGTCCCTACCGGAGCCCCAGGGGGAGGGTGCATTTCTAGCGTTTGCCCAAATGAATTATACACCCGCGTCCACGTGTTTCCCGCTCCGTCAACAGTGCGGGTCGGGGCGTGCGGGTTAGAGGCGTCGTCATAATGGTACTGAGCGCGAACCCCTTTAAAGTCTTCTACCTGGGTAAGGTCCGCTCCATTGTACAGATATTTTATCCAGCGATTGCTAGCCCCAAGGTCGGTTACCTGGGTCAAGAGACCATGCGCTCCGTAGCTATAACTCAGGCGAGCCACTTGGGAGCCGCTGCCACGCGCAAACGAAAGGCGATTGTGGTTCTCATCATGGGTATATGTATAGACCGCTCCAAGGGTGCCGCCGTTTAAGGCGGGGAAGCGTATTTGCTTTCTATCTCCCTGGGGAGATATGTCGTAGTACACATAACCTCCCCCGTCTGTTGTTTTTACCGTGCTATAGCTCATGAGGCTTAGGGGTACTCCGGCATAGTTGAGCCTGGTGGAGCTGAGGGCAGAGGAAAGATTTCCCAGCGGCACCCCGGTGCCCGAGTCAACATAAGAAAAGGTAATAGCTGAGAGCGGGTCCCCGTTGCGTTTCAGTTGATACAGCCGCCCCGCTTCATCGTAACTGACAAAATAGTTTTTAAGCACTTCCGACGATTGCCCTTTGAGCGTAAGTCCCACGAGCTTCTCTCCGCTGTAGGCAAGATTCCACACCGCCGCTCTGCCGCTCTTGATGGGTATCTTTTTTGAGCTCGGCTCGATTCCTAAATCATGTGGCGGCACACCGCCGGGGATGGCACTTTCCCTAGCCCCACTGCCGCTTACCCCGTCACCGCCTTCCACGATCCTTGCCACTAGCGTGGGGTCGCTGTCGTACTCAAACGTAAGGTACTTCCTGCTTGCAACATCGTACACCGATGAGATGTATCCAAAAGAGTTGTACCTTACCGTCTGCTCATTCCCGGCTGGGTCGCGAAGGTTTAAGAGCTTGCCCGCTTGGTCAAATTCGTAGCTAAAATTTCCGGCACGGTTCAGGTTCTCCGGCGCACCGGCACCCGTCAGTTCAAAGCCGCTTAACGTCACTCGGAGATCTGAAAACACCCCCGCTGTCGGCTCCGGCGGGGCGGTGGTGGGGCCAAAATCAAACTCTGACCCGTTCCCATCCACCAGCAGCCAATGCTGCTCCGTGAGTCCGCTATCAAGCACCACATTCGCCTGGGTTACTGAGATCCCATAGGTAAATGACGCGTTGCCTAGCGCTGTTCTTTTGGCTGAAAGATTAGTGTGTGAGTTAACATAAATATTACTCTGTAGCGGATAGCCGCGCGTCGTTACCGGATCATAGACAGCCGCAAAGACATTGCCCGTGCCGCTATTAACGCACGCCTGCGCACTCTCGTCCCCGCAAATCATGCACTCGGCATCATTATCTAACTCGTCTTCTCCCGGTTTTAATTTCCTCGCCTGTCCCGCTGCAAAACTGAGCTGGGTTGCCGCTGTCATCCCCTCATTGTCGGTCACCTCAAGATAAAGCTCGTATTTCCCCGGTTTAACCGGAGTAAAATTCAACCTTGGAAGAAATGAGCTATTGGCAGCACTATCGTAAGTTTTCTCCACCCCGTCCGGCTCCGTCACTCTCCACACCGCACGGCAAATGCCCTCAAGCACCTCCCCCGGGTCGTCCGGATCCAGTGTTAGGTTGTTAAAGCGCGCTGCTACATTCAGCGGGACTGTCGGCGTGCTTGGCGGCTGCCCATTCACCAGCGGTCCCTCAACCACTGCTACCGGCGGGAACTCCCCTATCCTCACCGAAAAGGTGACTGACCCTTGCGCAGACAGTGCCCCTACAAAGTCTCCGCCACTAAACCCAACCAGTGAGTATTCCTTTGGTAGCTGGAACGAAGAATACTTCTCCCCAGGGTATTCCGGCAGAATGGCCCCACCTCCCCCGCAGCCAAAATTAGTCCGGCTCTCCCATTCATACTGCATCGAATCCGATGCCGTCCCCGTGCCAATAACGTACGCTCGGGCAACGCTCTCGGGGAACGACACTTGATACGACGCTACTGAGTCTCCGCCGCTATGGGTCGTTACATTATGGGCGCTCCCTGACCCCGAACCACTAATCACTATCGTCGGCGATCCCTTCACATAGAGCTTCGCCTCGTGTCGCGCCACTATCGTTGGGAAACCATGATCTCCAGAACTCGCCGAGGCGTCAGCCCCCGACGATACCGTTATACTGTTCTCCCCGGCTCCTCCAGAAAAACTTGCCGAGTAATGCAGCTCTCCATCTTGCCCCGTCACCACCTCGCTCCATGACGGCGGCGCTATCGTGTACCCAGGAAACGGTCCAATCGGGCTCAGTCCGCTCGTCCGAACCTTAAATACTATCGGCGGCGCTCCCTCATCTGCTCTGAGACAAGCAGAACTGTAAGCTACAAGCATCGCACTCACTACCAACGCGCAGCTCTTCCAACTCATCCGCTCACCTCCTACGGACCTTTCTGCTCCTTCAAAATCAGCCTAGGACTCTTCGATTACCACAGATGACCTCACCTCCTTTTCCTATGGGCTAAAAGAATGCCCTCCTTTTTAACTTTTTTGTGAAGCTATTAATAAAAAGGAGCGGGTTAAGCTCTATTTTTATGCGCGAGAGGTTTGCAGTTTGAAAGTGTATTAACACCTCGTAGCAGGGAAAGAGTACATAGTCCCACCTTCGCCGACTGGATAAATAATTTATTGTTTATTCAGATCGTTAGCCAAGGCAACCACCTACGGCCAGGGATTTATATGGGGACAAGTCCACATTTTCGCCTAAAATGTGGAGTATGTTCCCTCGATTGGTTAACGTATTAAAAAATAACAGTTTTTTCTATTTGGTCCAAGAGGGACCTCTTGGATTGTAGTAGATGAAGTGCAGAAAGTTCCGAAGTTGCTGGATATCGCTCACCTCTTAATAGAGGAACGCGGAATCAAGCTCGCACTGACTAGCCTGCATTTGCGATGCGATCAACAATAAACCTCTCAGCCAGATCGGAAACCAATTGATCAAGCAAACTGCCCGGAAAGATTCTAATTACAATGTCAATGTCTTGTGTAAATCTTGGTTCCCCATAAAATGAGGAAGCAAGCCACCCAGTCAAATGAAATTCCAATTGATTAGCTGAAAGAACCGCAGCAACATCAGCGAGAGTCGACTTCAAATCTTTGGCGTCAATCAAATGATTCGCACCCTTTTCAATAGCTCTTGCGCTCCATTGTCAGAGAGATATAAAAGTTCAGAGACTTTTTTTTTGAGTTTGCGTTCACCTAGCGCAGAAAATTCCTTTGAGACTTGAAGCGCCAACATTTCACAGATAGAACCAAACAAAGAAAAACACCTTTGGAGCCTTTCCTGCCCCGTCATATTATCAAGAGCCTCGTTATACCTTTGCTCAACCAGCGACATGAGTGCTGCTCGATTTGCCATTGTTGAAACATAACATAATATCAGAGAATTTACTATCGAACATTCTAATATAGGATGCTCGCGATCTTCTTATGAGGGTCGCGATTGCACGCAACGCTGAGTTGATGAATGCCAACACTTGAGCGTTGGGGGCATTCTCGACGGAATCCACGAAACTCCAAGAGGCCTCGTGTAAGGCTCAAGAAGCACCTATCAAGGTGATTCATTGAATCACCGGGGCCTTACGCACCTTCAGATTCAAGAATTCAACAAACACCGAGAACGCCATGGCAAAGTACACATAGCCCTTTGGCACATGCACCTGAAAACCTTCCGCCACCAATAGCGTGCCAATCATGAGTAAGAACGAGAGAGCTAACATTTTTAGGGTGGGATGCCTATCGATAAAATTACTTATGGACGGGGCAAAAATGAGCATGACGATGAGAGAGATGATAACCGCAATGACCATAAGCGGAATTTCTTGCACCAAACCCACCGCCGTAATGACTGAATCAAACGAAAAAACAATGTCAAGCATGGCAATTTGAGAGACCACGCCCAGAAAAGTACTGACCTTCACTGACGGCTGATCCTCCTGAGCCTGTTCAATCTTATGGTGAATTTCCTTGGTGCTCTTTATGAGGAGAAATAAACCTCCCGCTATAAGGATAAGATC
>CAZPBV010000225.1:0-5922 GCA_964584675.1 uncultured Bdellovibrionales bacterium | reverse complement strand
AACCTGCCGGCTCGGGCCTGGTATCGGGGGCAATTCGCCAATTGGTTGCTCTCGCCTACTGAACAATTCCATCCGTAAAACCTCCTGGAAGTTTGAATCAACCAGAGCAATACCTTACTCAATACTCAGCGTCAACGTCGCACCTAGGGTACTTGTCTCGCAGACTCTGTGATGTCCACCCAAATGGTGCGACGACTTTGAATGAATGCGCCTGCTAGACAGCTTCGTTTATTTTTGGTGTCCTGCTTCGGCCTTTTCCGGCAAAGCATCATGCTCCGATGTTTTGGATTACGGAGTGTTATTAAGATTTGCGGTATTCATATTGTGGGGCAGCAGGTGTTCTACGGTCACGATATGAGGCTAGATCACATCCGGAAATGCCAAATGCAGGCTATACAAAGCGGGTTAGTCCTATTCTCGACGATAGCCCATTTGACGTAAGTGTCACGACCGGGGTCTCAGAGGTAAATGGTGCTTGCACCCCTAACAGGTGCGCGAGCAGTACTGCCAAGTCCACCAAATTTGCGCGCCGGTTAAGCTCTGGTACCGTGCCGCCAGCTCCCCACCCGAGACGACCATCATTGGCAAGGTTTCCAACGATGAGTGGTCCATTAAAGGCCCCACAGTAGTGCGCGTACTTAGCCCCGGTAAAGCCGTGATCTGCCCCGGTCATATCTGCGCGCGCATTCCTAGCGAAATCACCGCCCCAACGAATGACCGTATCATTAAATAGTTGTGCAGTTTTGAGTTGCTCAATTAACTCTAAGAGCATTGCCGCCATAGCTCGGTAGCGCAAAAAGTTGAAATATGTAATCGGGTAAAGGCCGGTTTGATGTTGGTCGTTGCCACAGCTAAAATTCCCGCCTCCCGCTATGGGATCGATTAGTCCAACAAGACCTCCGACGGAAAATGCGATTGAACCCGACAGCTTATGCTGGAGCACGTATTCGGTAAGGGCAAATCGCTCCGCCAACCCCGTGATGGTGGTGGCCGATACGACCGCATCTCGCACATCGGTGGCCAAATGTAGCTGATAGGTAACATCCCCATTCATCTGATAGATCGAAGCCGAGCCAGAGCCTCCTTCGCCAATTGGCCGATCGTTGAAACCAGCAAGACCTCGCTCCATAATTGCGCGAGATCCAAGGTCTCGATACTTGGCGACACGGTCGTTCCATTCCGAGGTCAGTCCGGAGAAATTAGTATGCACGAGCTCCAGTGCCGAGTTTCTATTTTCAATGAGAGCCCTGGCACCCACATGGCCTTGCTCTGAGAGCTCATCCAACATCGGAAAAAGCCCATCGTAGGCTGCACTGACAGCGCTCTTTTTAACCTGGAATGGAGAGGATCCCACTGGAGAAAACGGAGCCAGCAAGTTGGACAGGGCATTCCCGTTCATGCTCGGAGCTACCGCAGATTTACTGCGGGTGGATTTGTATACGTAGTTGGAAGTTCCAAGGTTGAGCGCAGCAAAGGGAGTAGAGAGGGCGTCTCCGGCCAGAGCCGGCGAACTCTGTTTTGCGCCAGGCGAAAGCAGCGCCCATGCTACCGACTTATCGTGACCAGCATTGCGAGTATCGACACCTTGAAAACATAGTAAGTTATCAAGCAAATTTGCGATCGGACGAGTGCCCCCCTGCGGGGCCGGCACATTGTGCGTCCACATGGTGGGGACCTCGATGCCTTTAAGCGAATGGGTAACGTATTCACCACCGACGTATCGGCCACCGACATTCGCAAATTGGGTGGCAACCAGGGGATTTCGATTAAATCCTTGGCTTGAATACGGAGTCAAAAATGAATCAAACATCCAGCACGCTGGTCCGGCGCCGTCGTGAATCAGAACGAGGCATCTCGGCTTAATACCGAGCTCAGCGGCCCACGCCTTTTGACTCTGCCCACCTAAAATTGTGGTAAACAGTGCAACCGCGGGGCTCGTGCTGAGACCAAGAATTGGCGCTGAAGTGAGACAGGTCAAAAAGCGCCGTCTGCTCAGTTGTATTGTATCCTTACCTTTGGCTGGACGTGATCTCATTAGTTTGTTCCTTGAAAGCTTATCCCGTAATCCGTCATGCGATATTCCTCAGAACCCATGATATCGAAGACGAGTTGCGGGAGGCTCTTACTAGTCTTAAGTCGGTTTCCATACTCAATGACTTTAGCGCGGTGATAGGCCTCAGCCACATTAAGCTGCGGGTATGTGATGTCACCAGGATCTCCCAGCTCTACATTTATTCCTGTGAAATAAAAGTAGTAACGTTTAGCAAAGCATGCATAGTAGTCATCCTGCGCTCGAATCGCAGCACCCAATTCTTCAATTGAGCGAATTTCGCGATCGACTAGTTGGCCTTGGTAATTTCTAAAGAAAAGCCGACCATACGGAGCGTGCTTGCCATAATCATTACTTGGTATGTCGGTCCATGTCTTATCTTCTCCGAGCGATGGTGCGTTCATGTTGACCAGCAGAGTTCCATACAGATCGGGAAGTGGGCTCTCTTGGCCGAGTGAGGTAAGAATATTCCAGCGCAATCCCCGAATAATTCCTGACACCCCTCCATCCAGTGACTTGTGACAGGCCACACAGGCAGCCGATTGCCGAAATGGAATAGCGCTATCGGGAATGACAAAGGCTGTAACATCACTTTCACGCACGACGGGAATATCTCGACACAAAGCGTCGTAGAACACAGCCCGTCCGTACGACCGGTTCGTCACAAGGGCTCCATTAGGAACAAAATTGGTGGTCCCCTCTTGGAAGGTGGTCAAAAGATAGTTGTAACTTCCGAGAAAACCGCCTCCCTCATGACCGGTCAGCTTTAAATCCGGGGTCTGTGCCCCAGTGTAATAGTTAGCAACCAATCCTGACAACGCCGCGGCAGGAACAGGTTGCTTGGCGATGCCCGGCCCCTGCCAACTAAAGACTAGTTTCGCGGTAGAAACTCTCTGCCGATATTCTATGGTGATACGGTGACTTCCTGCGCTCAGGTTGAGGGCCACTGAACCTTCGCCCGAACTTGTACGGTCAATAACCCTCTCGCCATTTAATATGAGCGAAGCGCCATCATCAACGTTAAGATAGAGGGTATAGCTTCCCGCTATGGTGACTTGCAGCTCTCCCTGAATACGAACGGCAAACAGGTCAACCTCACTGAGGGGACCATTGACCGAATCGAGATCAGGAAAATTAATCTGTGTAATGGATTGAGAAATGGCCGGGGGTCCGATGTTAGGAAAGTCCGGCATTGCATTCAAATTGGTAAAACGCACCGGCGGAAAAAATGTAATAGGCGCAATTGAAATCGAGCGCACGCCTAGAATATCTCCGCGTGGCGCAAATGCATGCTGTGCGCCAAGTCTCCAGTCACTCTCGCTACCGGATTGCGAATTCGGAACACCGCTATAGGTATGTGGCGGAGACATATCCGTTCTGACCGGCTGCAAGAAATCAGTTCCCTGGGTTACCGAGTCGACATTGTAGGTGGGAGAGAAGAGGGCACGAGTGATATACGGCCCCATTGGACTGTCTTCAAAATGTGTTTCGGTCCCCAGGCGCGTATTTGAATCGCTAGGATTAAAAATAGACTGCTCTCGGGCCCAGGTTCGATGTAGTTCGTTAAAGGTGTGGAGCACTGCCTTTGCAACCGCATCATTGTCGTCCTGAATTTTTGTTCCGCCACTAGCACTCAAGAGGGCGCGGTTAAACACCTCACGGCAAGCTTGGAGAGCACTCTTGGCGCCAGCTCGTACCTCAGCAAGGAGCGGATCTTCAAGCCGAGGCCGAAGTTGAGTTAGATGGGCATAGCAGCGACGAAACAGCGCTTCTTGACCTAAGAGCTCCTGGGCATCAAGTCGCACCACTACCACTGCCAACATGAACACAGTAGTAATTACAAGTTGTATAATACTCCGCTCCATCTAAATACCCTCCGTTATGCCCGAGCTACACATGAAATTTAAAATGAAGCGCCATTTGTCGACGTTGGCAAAGCCGGGTGCTTGAACCGGAAAGGTAGAAACTACATCTGCAATGTATTGTGGTATCTGCCTGCCAGGGACAAAGAGCTTTTCATAGATATCCTTCACGGCTTGGGAAGAAATGGGCGACTGTGAGTTTAACCCTAGCTTCCCGAGAGCATTATTCACGGCTCCATCATTGTCTGTTATTAAGTCGCACACTCGATTGAGCAAACCGGCACGAATGGTATCAGGGACTGGTCGCAAGAGGTTTGATAGTTCCTCGCCCTGAAAGCTGGTGTCGAAACGTTGACGTTTGCGATGAAAAAACATCGCTCGTCCAGCAATAAAACTCCCGTTGGTACGCACCCCGAAAATTCCTTCAGTTATGAAGGTCCAAATGGTGAGGTTATTGCCAGTGTAGGAACTTACCCCTCCGGGCGGCAAGAATATATCCTTGAGTGTTTCCACCACGTACGTTGCCGTTCCAATGTTAACGACGTGGTCGCCAACCATGTCTTGCTGCTCGGGCTCAGGTACCGGCGAATTGAGCGCCAAGACGATGAGTCGAATCTGATCTGAGGAGAGGCCTAAGTTTCGCATCTGGGGAACCCCGCTTTCCGAATTGAGCGCACCGGTCACCCGTTCAAGTGTCGCCCCGAGCTTTTGCGATCGGGATAGGCTGCCATGACAGCTCGCACAATTGACGGAGTAGTGGTACTGCCCCTGCTCAAGTTCAGTGCCATCCACACCAGGAGGCTCAGGCTCAGGCAGCGGATCACCCGTCGCGTCGGCTTCCATACCAATCGCATAGTTGCCAAAGCGCAAGTCTGAGTTTGAAATGCGCAACGTGGCTGCCTTCGCGCCCGGTAAACTCGGCGAGTACCGGAGCAAGAATGCCGTCATGGTATTTAATCCGAGCATTTGTTGCCACGGCATCGGCTGCACTTTGATACTAAACGAATTAGCATCTCTTCCGGAAATCTGAATATTAGGCTGTGCGACAAAAGCCAGCCCGGCTGGACCACTGTTCTGAATAAATAGAGAATTGGTGAGCTGCTGACCCGTTTCTATGCTGCCGAGATTCAGGCGACTACCGCTCGGAATTACTTGGCCATTGAGTCGCACTTCCATGCTCGATGTGAAGGTAGGGGGTGCACTCATAACCATGGCTGCCGCGATTTCTACCTGCGTAAGCGGGGCATCCCAGAGAATCACATGGTCCAATAATCCAGCAAAATCGGTATTGCCTTGCACGCGGCTCTTGCCGATTAGATTATTGGTAAAATTCAAAAGGTTTAGGTTCGTCGTAACACCGGTGCGCGCAGCAATCTCTTGTCCATTGATATATATCTTCATCTCATCGCTGCTGGCACTAACTGTAGTTGCGAGATAGACCCACTGATTTGCCGGTAGGCTTACGTTTGCCGGGCATGGCAGGGAAAATGCGGTCGGCGCAGCTATTTCAAAAAGGCAGCGATTGCTGGCATTTTTTGGGGAGAAATAAACATAGTTCGACGTTGAACTTCCAAAGTCAAATATGCGGCTCGATGTTGAAGTTGGATTTTGCCAATTGACCCAGGCCGCGAATGTGAAGTCCGTAATTCCCTGGAGATTTTGACCCGGCACCATGAGGTGATCGGTCCCCTGGTCGAGCTCAAGCGAACCGGCCCCCACTTTAGCAGTCGAAGAAATAGCGGTGTCGCCCTGCGGCATCGCATCCGACATTCCCAGGTCATCCTGATAAGTGCCATCAAAACCATATGAGATGCGAACCTGCCCTGAGCGTGGAGGAGGATTGAGGACAAGCTGATCATCATTCAGTATCGTACCCGAGGCTGTAGAGGTTTCAATGCGCACACCACCATAAGAGACGCCACCAATATCAACATATAGCGTCTCATCGAGTTCTTGATAGTTATCACCCAATATTTCGATATTGATTGGATGTGTTTCTCCATTGACACC
>CAZPBV010000224.1:0-5937 GCA_964584675.1 uncultured Bdellovibrionales bacterium | reverse complement strand
AACGACTATCTCCGGAATTTTATTGGCACTTGTTATTATTGGAATTCTTCTCGCTTCTCTCGCTCAGTTGTGGCCCGGGTACTTAGAATGGCCGATGGCCGAGGGCCTTATCTCTTCGCTTCTGGGAATTCTTGTGGGCGGCGGCACCCTTTTCCTGGTTTCTTGGGGATACTATCAGGTGCGCGGAAAAATCGGCTTGGGACTCGGTGATGTGAAACTCCTAGCGATGACCGGCGCCTTTTTCGGCCCGACTGCGGCATTCTATAGCATTTTTGTCGGATCGCTGGCAGGCGCTCTTCTCGGCGTCATGCTACTTGTCGCCATGAGAAAAAGCCTTTCCCAGCCTTTGCCGTTTGGTCCATATCTGGCACTCGGGACACTCCTCTACCTCTACGCCGGCCGCTTCATTCCTATCTTCTATCCATTGGTTCCGCCTCTTCACTAATTGCCTATGAATGAAGAAGCCTCCGCCATCAAGAACAATGTTGTGATTGTCTCTCGGGACACCACACTTTATGAATCTTTTCGTAAGAAATTGGAGGGGCTCGATTTCACGCTATGCCTATCGTCAAACCCATCAGATATTGCAACACATGCCGACGTAGATGATCGCATTTGTTTTGTCGTCTGCGACTACGAGCTCCCTGGTGCGGAACTTGACGGTTTGCAGGTCCTCCTGCGCGCCAAGGCGCAGTTCCCACAAGCAGGTCTTATTTTAGTATCTGAGTTCGGTGACATAAACCTTGGTGTCAGAGCGGTCAGCTCTGGAATCCATGAATATCTCGGCAAACCTTTGTCGGCCGATCAACTGGCGCTCGCTCTCAAGATTACCAGCGAAAGAGAGCACCTTGAATCTCAATCAGGTGATGTCCGTTCGGGATTCAGCCAACGTTACAGTTTTTCAAATATCATAGCTCACAGCAAGTCCATGAAGCAGATATTCGAAACGGTGAAACGGCTTGCTCACTTCAGCACCACGGTTCTCGTTACCGGAGAATCAGGCACCGGCAAAGAACTACTGGCACGGGCAATTCACCACAATTCACCGCGTCGCGGCAAGCCTTTCATAGCTATCAATTGCGGTGCTATCCCCGAGAACCTTATGGAATCCGAGTTGTTCGGCCATAAGAAAGGCGCCTTTACCGATGCCACCCGCGACAAACGCGGCCTTCTGGAAGAAGCCCATGGCGGCACTGTTTTTTTGGATGAAATTGGAGAAATGCCGACACACCTCCAGGTCAAATTGCTGCGAGCCTTACAGGAACAGCAAATTCGAAGGGTAGGGGATGAGCAGCTCATTTCAATAGATGTGCGGGTCATTGCAGCGACCCTTCGCGATCTTGAGGAAGATGTTCGTACCGGACGTTTCCGTGACGATCTCTACTACCGCCTCAATGTCGTCTCTATTCACCTTCCGGCCCTGCGGGACAGGACGGAGGATCTTCCGGTCCTGGTGCAGCACTTCATTAAGAAACATAGCAAGCGGCTAAACTTGCCGGCCCTCGCGGTTACAGATGAGGCCATGCGCTGCATCCAAAACTACCCTTGGCCAGGTAATGTGCGGGAGCTTGAGAACTGCCTCGAGCGAGCTCTGGTCCTCACTGAGTCAGGGCTAATTGATCCGGCCTCTCTTCCCGATAAGGTGCGTCTCACTAGTTCCCCGGACGATGAGGAACCGCTTAGTGAACTGATTACCGATGATAACCTTTCTATTAAGAGTCACACTCGAACTCTCGAAACGACTCTCATCAGGAAGGCTCTCAAGAAGACTCACGGCAACAGAACTCACGCCGCCAAAATTTTAGAAATCAGTCATCGCGCCTTGCTCTATAAGCTCAAGGAATACGGCTTGTCAGAGCGTTGAGGCCCGGCTGCCCGCTACATTGCGCCAGGTCCGAATGGCCAGAAATTTCGAAAAAAACAGTCCCGGTTTGCCCCTTGGACCTCGATATTTTAATCTTGACTAAATTATAATTAAGTAATACTATTATTCAATGGACAAACACTCCTCCTTGACGACCCGTCCGGTCGGAAGACCATGTAAAGGCAAAAAGAAGCGGGTGCGAGCGTCCTTCACTCTTTCCCCTGAGGCCGTTTCTTGGCTCTCCGCCTGCGCCCATGGTTTAAGAGTGAGCAAAAGCGAAGCCATTGAAAGCGCGCTTCAGTACTACCAGAAACTTTGTGGGGAGGAAGGCTCGCCGTTGAAAGGCCTATGCGCTAAGTACCCAGCTATTTTCTGGGATATTAATCCTGCTGATGTGGACGATAAAAAACACAGCGCATATGTAATCGAAAGAATTCTGGAGCACGGCTCCCTGGCTAGCGTAAGGGATTTACTGCTCCTGTTTCCGGCGCAGCGTATCGCAAATGTAGTAAAAAATTCCCGTCGAATATCGCGAAAGACAGCGCTCTTTTGGACGGCGCATTTGGGGATCAAAGAAGGGGTTAGGTGTTTAAGCAAGGAATTTCTGAATCCGCTCTCTCGGCCGTGGGAGAATTAAGCAAGACGGACTTGCTTAAAAAGTTTTATTTAGCGGGAGGTACTGCTCTAGCCATACACTTTGGGCATCGCCTTTCAATCGACCTTGATTTTTTTTCAGGCGAACCATTTAGCGCCGAAGAGTTAGTATCGGGGTTGGAACGGGGCGGTGTCAAACTTACGGAAATTGAACTCGCACCCGAGACCCTACATGCGCTGATTCGGCAAACAAAGGTCAGCTTTTTGCACTACCCCTATCCATTGCTGGAAGACTTGGTATCATTTGAGGGAATTGCTCTTGCTTCGCCGCTTGATATTGCTCTCATGGAGATAGTCGCCATCGCCTCGCGTGGTAGCAGGAAAGATTTTATTGATTTATATTTTCTATTGAAAAAGCATGGACTCTCCCAGATTTTTCAAAAATTTCCTCTCAAATTCCCGGTCCCGAAGCTAGACCCGTACCATTATATGAAAAGTATCACGTTCTTCGATGATGCCGAGACAGAACCCATGCCGCGTATGCTGGTGACATGCAATTGGAGCAACGTAAAGAGGGAACTATTACGGGCTGTCGAGAAACTAGTACTTTAGAACGGCTGACAAAAATCCTCCTTTCAACCGGATCATCTATAACTCCTGTCGACTCCACGCCGTTGACAGAGAGTCTGCATATTCATTCCATAGCCATCCGTTGTGTGCCTTAATCCATTTGAGAGTAACTTTTGGATGCGCCTGGTGGAGCGCATACAGTTGTTTGACCAATTCAAGGTTGGCAATTGGGCCGGTCTTTCTTTTCCAGCCGTTCTTCTGCCAGGCGGAGGCCCACTTGTTGATAGTGTTCACACATAATTCACTGTCGGTGAATACTTCCATTTGCGCGTCAGCGGGCAGCATTTCATACCCGCGAATAAGCGCGGTTAATTCCATGCGGTTATTAGTGGTGTCCTTCTCATGACCATGGTCCTGAGCTACCACCTTTCCATTTTCAACAAACACGACCCCCCATCCGCCCGGGCCGGGATTTGGCCGAGCACTCCCATCGGTGAAAACCCCTGTTTGAGGACCTTCCTTGAATCGACTCAAAACTTCGGCGAGAGTAAAGCTCTCGCCGGTAGATGTGAAACTCATGCGACCTATTCTAGCAAAACCTAGTCATTTCAAGCGATTAGGGGTGGGCAGAAATAGCTTAGTACCCTCGAAACGCCCGAGTCTGCTCATAACCCTAGGGCATCTAACCTATTGGTGAAAGACCATTGATTTAGGAAGCTTAGAAAATGAAGCCAAAGGTTCTGGTGACGGGAGGGGCCGGATATTTAGGCTCGGTGCTGTGTGAACATTTGCTGCGCGACGGGTTCAGGGTTCGCGTCCTCGACAATCTGCTCTTTGCGCAAGCAAGCCATTTTCACCTCGCACATGACAAAAATTATGATTTTACCTTTGGCGATGTGCGCGAGGAGAAAACTCTCAGAGAGGCGATCAAAGATGTTGATGTCATAATTCCATTGGCGGCCATCGTCGGGGCGCCGGCTTGCGACCGCGACCAATGGATGACTCGTGAAGTGAACTTTGATGCTATCAAACTGCTGAACAAACTTCGCTCCCCTAACCAACTAGTAATTTATCCAACTACCAATAGCGGCTACGGCACCAAATCAGGCGAGGTGCATTGCACCGAGGATTCAGCTCTTGAGCCCATTTCTCTCTATGGCCAAACAAAAGTAGATGCAGAAAAAGAGTTTCTTAATTCTAAGAATGCCATCACCTTGCGCCTGGCGACAGTTTTCGGGCTTTCGCCTCGTATGCGGCTCGACCTACTGGTGAATCACTTCACCTATATGGCGGTAACTGAGGGTTACCTTGTCATCTTCGAGAAAGATTTTAAGCGAAACTTCGTTCACATTCGAGATGTAGCCGATTGTTTTATCCATTGCATAAATCACGCGCCCAAAATGATGGGACGACCATTCAACCTTGGCCTAGATACAGCCAATATCTCAAAGGAGGATTTGGCCCTGCGTATTAAGCAGTTTGTGCCAAACTTCTTCATTCATTTTTCTGAGGTTGGCAGCGATCCCGATAAGCGCAATTATATCGTGTCAAATCAACGTCTTCGAGAAGCCGGCTTTGAAGCTCGTCGTTCAATTGATGACGGCATTCAAGAGTTACTGAAGGGCTATCGCATGCTCAAACGCTTGCCGATGAGGAATGTTTGAGATGGCTCAGGAGGACCTTTGCGATGTTGTCATTTTGAGCGGCGGACTGGGGACTCGCCTTCGAGATACCGTGTCAGATCGGCCGAAAACCATGGCCCCGGTGGCTGGCCGACCATTTCTTGAATACGTCCTGGAACAAGTTGAAAAGAGCGGTTTCCGCAAAGTCATTTTGTGCGTTGGTTTTCTTGCCAATACTATTCAAGAACATTTTGGAAATCGTTTTGGCAAGCTTGATATCGACTATTCCATCGAACACTCTCTACTCGGAACCGCCGGGGCTGTGCGATTTGCAATTTCCAAGGTCGAGAGCTCGTCTCTCTTAGTCATGAACGGCGACTCTTACTGCGGCGTGAATCTATTTTCCTTTTGGAGCTGGCACAAAGCAAATAACTCGCCAGCGTCAATTGTAGTAAGCCATGTTGAAGATACCAAGCGCTATGGACGAGTTAATCTCGATGGCCCTTCACGAATAACCAGTTTCGAGGAAAAGGGCAGTAGTTCGGGCCCCGGTTACGTCAACGCGGGCATATACCTCTTGGATAGAAGTATTATTACTGAGCTTCCCGCCGGCCGCATACTCTCCCTCGAGCGCGATATCTTTCCTAAGCTTGCATCCCAGTCTTTGTGTGGATTCAAGGCTGACACCTCCCCCTTCATCGACATCGGGACACCCGAATCATTTCGCGAAGCGCAAGCCATGTTCATGAAGGACTACGGCGACGTGGGCAAAGGAAGTCGAGTATGATAATTTCAAGAACTCCTTATCGTATTTCACTTTTCGGAGGAGGAACTGACTTCCCGGCTTGGTACCACCGCCATGGCGGGTCCGTTATTGCCTCCACCATAGATAAGTACTGCTATCTAATCTGCCGCCATCTTCCGCCCTTTTTTGAACATCGCTACCGAATAGTGTGGTCAAAGATCGAGCTTTGCAAGAATATCTCAGAGATCACTCACCCCGCGGTGCGAGCCGTTCTCGAACACGTAGGAATCACCAGAGGTGTAGAGGTAACGACGGTGGGCGATCTTCCTGCCAGAAGCGGCATGGGTTCAAGCTCCTCTTTTACGGTTGGACTCCTCAACGCATGTTACGGTCTCAAAGGTAAGATGATCAGCAAGCATGATCTCGCCATGGAGGCGATTCATCTGGAACAGAACGTCCTGAAAGAACGGGTCGGTTCTCAGGATCAGGTTTCGGCTGCCTACGGTGGACTCAATAGGATCGACTTTCACACCTCCGGGGAA
>CAZPBV010000223.1:0-5954 GCA_964584675.1 uncultured Bdellovibrionales bacterium | reverse complement strand
CGAATCAGCCATATGTTACGTTCCGCTGGTCCTATCGCCCAATGGACTGGCGGAGCATTTGCCTATGGCACTGGCCTCGAACGGGAAGCCGTAATCCCATCCAAGACCACCACTATCGTGACTCCAACTGAAACAGATAAGGGAGCTCCTTCCTCCATCCTCGCTGGAAGCCCCGGAATATCGCTTACAAGAAGTCCCCCTTCTGCAAACTCTCTGAGAAAATTGTGGTGGGACTCCAACGGTAGATCCCTCTCCCATAATCGCAGGAACCGCTAGGATCTCATCTACAGAAGTCCCTTTTCTTAAAACCTTCCGCAGACTCTCTGAGAAAATTGTGGAGCCGGAGTCCTGGCAGCGAGGTTGAACCTTCGGAGGCAACCGGCGGGCGTGGGGTGGCATAAGAACCACCGCCACGCCGCCTGCTGCATCGCACTGATGGGGCCAATTCCCCGGGGTTACCGGAACTGGCCCGTGTAGGTTCCCAAGATGCCCGGGTTTGTCACCCAAAAGACCAGGATCCTGGGAGCGGCGTCGGGGGTCTCATGGACTGCCACTTCGAACTTGAGCGCGGCAAATCCCGGGAAGGGACGATCAAACACGAGCGCTTGCCGTTCCTTCTCCGCACTTCCGTACGCTATCCCATCGGGATACGATGAAAGCTCCGTCACTTTGCAGTAACGGACTTCGGGACTCCTTCCCTTCGTGGTAGCCCAGGCGTCAGGGCCATCGCGGTCTCCATTGCTGTCGACGATGACGCGGGCCTGATAACCACCGCCTCCAACCGAGTAGACCAATCGAATCGTACTCTCGGCTTCAGCCATGGTTCCCGGGGCCTGATCGCCCTGAGGGTGATTGTCCGGTGGCGGATTTTGTCCTCCACCCGAGGAACCTCCTCCGCCACCTCCATTGGAGGGCGGCGGGGGCGGCGGATTCCGCGCCGGGAATGGAACGACATCGTCGACGTTTAACGACCACATGCGAAAGTCATTCCCAGGCACATGACCAACCATACTTCCACGGATGATGACGCCCGCGTTCGACCACGCCAAACCAGGAACTACCAAGAGTTCCTGACCGGAGCCCGTGATGGTTCCGGGCGTGGTCTGGTTGGCAGAGGCCCCTGGGACGAGAACGTCAAGGTCGTACTCTGTGATGGGACATCTCGCCCCATCAGAGTCGACCTCGACCCAGATCTCGAGCTGGTACGGTCCAGACCCAACGATCTGATAACGCGCTCTCGCCAGGACATCTCCGGGGAACGGAGGATTTGACAAATCCTCTGTGGGACACCCCCCTGGTAGGAGGGTGATCGCGACTGCCACACAGGCAGTCACAAGTAAGCGATGCAGCTTCATGGTAGGTCTCCCTGTCCTCACTCTGCAGAAGTGAGGCTAGGCCAACTTGTCTGCAGTCGGAAACGATTTCCGACACTCACAGAGCTTACCTAATCCTGCTGCTAGGACTTGCCGGCAAGCGCTCAGAGAACTCCCCTCTCAGCACTTGCCAGAGTCACTTGACATCTACCCATCTTTTACAGAAAAGAACTCGAAGCCCCTCCAATTCAGCCCACAGGAGGGAAAATCCTTCCTAACGGTTATTGAAACCTACGGTGCTCGCGTTACTAACTCTAATGAAACTTCTAGCCACCACACGAAGTAGTACTCGTCGGAACCGACGCCGACAACGCACTTGCTGAACCTCGTAGAGACTCAGCCTCCTTCAGCAGGTTCTTGGCGTTCGCTTTGGCCTTGCGAATCAGCGAATTGGTCTTGACGGAAAGCGCATAGAGCTGCTGACTGTTGGCTTCAAAACTGCTCAAAGAACTCGCATGACTGGTGGTTACACAAAAGGGAGCATTGGTACAGGTAGTTATAACCTGAGGAATACTCCAAATCACTCCCCAAGCCACATTAAATAACGCGTCCGCCTGCTTGTTTACCGCCGACCGATAGGTCTCAGCTGCTTTCTCTAAACGAGTACCCTTGGCAATCCGAACATACCGCCGCGTAAGCTTTTTCACGTTAGCCGCCTGAGCGTGAGCGAGACCATCCAGGTCATGCAGTAAATCGCTTATTACCCGACTCGTACATCCAAGCCCAGGCACCTGAAGAGAAAATGGACAGCTAAAAGTCACTCCATCGGACTGCCGATAATTGATCGATACCGGATAGGATCCCCCCGCGTGGCCGACTACCGGTGTCCAATTGATTGTTCCCCTCAGTGTTCCCGTGGCGGCACTTCCCGAGATCGGCGTTACTACTACCCCCGATGGGAGCCCGGAATATGTCACGGCCAAACCCTTCTGGTCGGGACTAACTCCCCGAAAATTAGCTGAAAAGGCCTGCCCAACCTGAACACTCAGAGAGCCCGTCGGACCGTCACAATAAGGCTCTCTAAAGGTGACCGGCGCCAATAGGCAGGTTCCAAATATGCTCATGTGATGATTGCCTATCGGAACAGGTAGATCCTGAATGAAACCATCACTGCGATAGGTCACCGGCCCGTTCAACAACCCATAGCCCCGCACACATACGCCGATGTTGCCCCCAACAACCGTCCCCTGCCACGGATACAACGCTGGGTTCAACCAGTTTGGATAGGAAATCGGAAACGCATTGACAATTGCAGTGCTGACCGTAAATCGAAAGGTGCGAGATCCATTGGCCTCGCTCTGAGCAGACATACTCTGCAACCAGCCGGGACACACTGCCGGATTAAGGGAGGTACAAATCCTATTAGGAGGCTGAATGCCCGAACATGGCGCCCCACAACGAAATTGCGGCGGCAATTGAGTATTGTTATCAATCCGCCCATCCATGTAGCTCAGACTGTCATTTTCATCGTCATTGGCATTATATGGATAAACCGTCATGACAGGCGCGTTGAGGTTACTGGCATCAAAATAGTAAACGGCATACTGACCGCCGCCGTAGTGAGGGTACGGTCCGTCGGTCACCACGACGGCAAAGGCCCGCATCGAATAATCAGTCGGCACCACATTGAGCTCAAACTTGAGGCGCTTGAGCACCGTGTCATATCGCACCTCGATGTAAGACGGGACCCCCGCATTGTCGAGGTCAATATTCACTCCCGAGTGACCAGGAGTCCAACGAAATATATACTCAGAGTCACTCGCAATAGCGGTAGAAGGAAGACTCAATCCACCTACAAGCATGGACACAAGGGTCACGCAATAGATCAAAGACTCTGTAATACTTTTCATGCCTATAAAGACTCCAAAACACCAATCTGCCTGGAACTTAGCGCATCCAATCATTCTAATCAAAATTTTAAGACAATTTTTTTTTCGCCCTATTTCAAGCACCATAGCCACACCTTAGATTGCAGCGGAGCCAGCAACGCCACCATCTGAGCTGCGGCAGCTCCAAGTCGATAGTAGATGAATCGCTCATGCCCACGAGTGGCGGAGACCTGAATCAAAACCAACTTTCCAAGTGCTTGATATCCAAACCGAAAAACCGACTTTAGCGAGATAAAGTTCTGCGCTTCTACATAAGACAATAAGCCCCGGCACAACCTCCCTACGGCGGGGCCTTGTCCTACCAAAGCATACATCGCAAGCGCCATCCCATAGGCATGGAGTCTTCTTCCCCGATAGGCCGGGCGGGTAAACCCCCGATACATGTAGATATATTCATGATTAAAGGTCACCTCGAGTGGTTCGTATATGACAGTTGGACTTTCTGAATACCATCCATATCCCGCTAAGATCTGATCGCTTCCAGTGACGTCAATAATGCCATAACAGCGATCCCCCTTGGCCAATGCCCCTTCAATGAATTCTGCTGGCATGTCTAAGGAAGGGTCCCCACTCATTTGTCGCACTTCTGCGGGCGAGAGAAAACGCCCTTCAAATCCCCGGGGAAGGTTATAGTACTCTTTATCAACGGTCTCAGGAGTTAGGGTAACCAAAACAAAAACTTTCACCATGACAATTCGATTGAGCAGAGCAAGGGAGTACTGGGTGAGAAGGTTCTTGCACCCTAAAGACTTGCGGTCATCCAATAGCTTTCTCACTCTTGCTACTAAGTTCATTGGCACCCCCTTCAATCAAAAACCAGCTGGGAACACCAATGTCTGCGAAGCGCTTCAAAGCCCCACAGTTTCCAGGCAAAATCTGTCATATCGTCACTCCACACAATGGGGACTCGAGGAAGCGCTACCGGATAAGAGCGATGTCCAAACAGAATATGACCAAAACGCATGGTAAAGGCAGCTCTATACCCCAGGGAACGAGCCATGGAGAATTCCCTTTCGCTGCTTTGCGCCTTCCCTCCAAAAGGATAGGCGAGGGTCGAGACCTCATGGCCGAGCTCCCGCTGGAGGCGCTGCTTGGCTTGACCGAGCTCATATTCAAGGTTCTCTTGGGAAAGAGTGGACAGAACGGGATGATTCCAGGTGTGCGCTCCAATAGTAATCATAGAGCTGTTATCTAGCTTTCGCAGCTCATCCCAGGTCAAGAATCTCGGCATGAGACCATCTCCGCCCGAAACCTGGAGGCGAATCTGCTCAATCGCACTCCTCTGTTTGTCGCGACTCTCTTGTGCCAGCCTGAAACATATTTCGCTAAAAACTCGTTGTTTATCTTCAGCGGTAGACACATTGAGACGCCGTCCCCCATATTCAATAGATCTCGTTCTCGAAAGAAGGCCCTCTAATTCATGCCACCATGGGATTACAGTGCCGTCAACAAAACCCACAGTAACAAAAATAGTGGCGGGGACTCGGTAGTGCTCTAAAATTGGAAGCGCAAACTGCAGGTTGTCCAAATATCCATCGTCAAAGGTGACATGAACACAGTCGTCCTCAAGCTTGTGGGCATGCAGATTTTCAACAAGTTCCAACGAACTGAGGCAGCGCACATGTGTGCTCAGGTAACGCATTTGTTCTTCAAAGCTTTCAACCGAGACACTTATCCCTTTGCCAACACACCCCTCACTTTGCGCTTGGCTCCCCGGTACTACGCGATGATAATTTAAGCACGTAAGAAGATGCCGCTGCCCAAAGGCTCTCGACCTGATGAGGGGGAGCGAGACACCCCGCGTAGAGAGCACCACTGACTTCATGCGGTGGCGCATACTGCATTCCGTGTCTTGGCAGCCTGAATCGGCTGAGCTCCCGCAATTTGGGAGAAGGAAATGAATTTCTCCGCGCTACGCTCCAGACTAGATGACCCTTGCAGAAGCCGATGGGCCTCAATCCCTAAATCCGCCACTTGCTGAAGCGAAAGGGAATTGAGAGCATTAATCCACTCTTCCGCTCGCAAGGCTATAATACTTCCCCTTTCATCGAGCCCTGTCCCCTCAATACCCAAGGGGGTTGTTAAGCAAGCTCTGCCAAATCGCGCGGCCTCAATTGCCTTGATGCGGGCACCGGCTCCTACAAAAATAGGCACCACGGTAAGATGATGCTCAGAATAGAGGGGCAAGAGGTCGGCAACTTCTCCCACCAGGCGGATCCCGCGTTGCCTCAATAGAATGCGAAACCGCCGAGGAAGTGAAGCGCTACCTACAATTGAAAGCTCTATCGGTGATGTGAGCGCAGGCCACACCTCTTTCAAGAACCATTCTAACCCCTGATAGTTGGGAGCCCAGTCAAGACGACCGATAAAAAGCAGTTTTATCACACTCGATGAAGGCATCGGCAGGGCATCCCCAACAGCCGCCCCAACCGGCACAACGTCAACATGGCTACGCCCACCTCCCGCCATCAAAGCACTAAATGAGGCCGCGTCCTCTTGAGACACAGCCGCTATGCCATCACAAATCGACGCCAACTGCGCTTCAAAGCCATCCACAACTCTGCCCTGATACCGCACCAGCGGGCGGAGCCACCACGGGGATACTGCTAGAACTCCCGTCCAGAGTCGGCTCTCTCTATTCTGAGCCCTATATATGACCACCGTGGGCCCTTGGGGCCGGTGCATCACCCCA
>CAZPBV010000222.1:0-5956 GCA_964584675.1 uncultured Bdellovibrionales bacterium | reverse complement strand
GCAGTATTTCCTGAAATACTAAACCACTCTGGAAGATTGGTGAGTCAACGCCGACCAATGCTACTTCGCCGAGTCGTTTCCCGCCCGGATCGCTCTGCATATACTCACGGAAGGTCTCCGACCCGCTGGCTGCATAAAAGTCGACTATCTCACCGCCCTCAAACGTCAATTTGAGGCCTTCAATCAAAACTCCATTGATGAAAAATGGACGTGTCGTTTGAACCTGCCCCTGGGTGCGGCGGGCATCAGGCGTAGTAAAGCACTCTTCGGTAGGAATATTGGGCTCAAACTCAACCCCGCGAGGCCCCATTTCGCCTCCAGCTTTAAATATAGCCTTTGCCGAAAGGCCTACGATAAGGTCTGTCCCTGGGCCTCGAAAATGAAGGCTATCAATCTCCAATTGGCTGAGCCACCGAGCTCGCGCCTGGAGCATTCTGTTATGCTCGGCCCACCGTTCCAGATACCTCTCGTCGTCGACACGACACACTCTAAAGATATGGTTCCAAAGTTCCCGGCGGGCCTCGTCCCGACTCAGCGAGGGAAATAGTCTCCCCGCCCAACCGTCAGTAGCAGCCGCTGCCACAGTCCAATGCACTCGAGACTTTCCAATTCCTTCCTCGTAAAATCTCTTGAGCGCTTGGTACTGCGCCATACGGGACGTGTTGACCTTCTGCGGGTCCAAGCCCAGTAAGATATCAGGATCTTCCGGCCCAACTATGCGCAAGTTCGCCGCATGTCCATCAACCATTTCATCATATTTGGCACTGACATAACGAGGAACGTAGCGCAGCCCTTCCATTCCTGAGTGCACGACTCGCTGTCGAGCAAGACGCCCCTCGATTAGGTCAATATGTACGAACAGAGCACCACGCTCGTAGGCCTCGCATGCCACCAGAAAAGCAAGCTCTCGCTGGCACGCCTCAGCGGCAATGTTGACCACTTGCCCGGGCTGAACATTAAGCCCATGGATAACCAAGAGCTTGGCGTAGCGATTCAGTAGCTGGTCGAAATCCATAGGTGACTCTCTCAGAAGTGCTGGGACTAGAACATATTCGGAAATATCCGGATATGTTCCAGGTACATTCATAGGCGGCGAGTGTTGGTGGAGCCGTCTCAAGGGGACGGGCACCGCCTCTCAATCACATTTTTGCCAAAATTGAGAGTCTGTGGCTACTCCCTAATTGACTCTCAAAGACTGAACCACACGGCTACAAAGGGTATCAAATTGGTCCTGGGAAAGAGATTCGCGACGATTCGAAACACTTTGTCCATTCTCAAGGGGGCGTGCGGAACGCAAGGTCCCGGCGCTCACCCTCATACGGCTATATCGCCGCGCAAGCGCACTCGGAACCCGACCGCGAATCCTCGTCTTCTCCTTTACCATCGAAATAGAAGCTTTGGCCGAGCATTCCATGGTTCCAAAAGAGAACCCGAGCTCTACCGAGCCAGAGCTAACGGCCTGAAGCGAGATCAGAAACTTGCTGCGGATCTTTTGATTCCCGTCGTCAGAAGATAATTTAATCCTTTCCACAGGCTGAACCTGGCTTCCGCTCCCGCCCCCGCATTGAGGAGTGTAGCTAAGCGATAGTCCGTCTTTAATCTCCTCGGCGCTATTTCGAGCATAGGTAGTTGAATATGCCCTGCCGGTAATGCCGACTGTAGACTGCCCCGAAATGATTTTCTGTATGGCCGGTGTGGTAAACTCGATCCAATTTTGAATGACACCAGACGAATAGAGTCGCATGCGGATAATAATGTTTCCAGCTCCTGGATTGCCGTAATAGTACGAATTCCAGAAGAAGGTCACATAGTCGGGGCCATAGGCAACGCGAGTGGTGGAAACAAGGTCTGAGTGCATACCGACTGACGAAGCGGGAACGCTACGGCCCGTCTCGTAGTCCATGGAACTCGGAGAGGCACCGAAGTACAAGAGGCCATTCGGTGATACGGTAACGCTCGAAATCGCTTGGTTATCGAAGACAATTGGGAACGGAAGCGATACCTTGGTGAAATTAAATTCGTCCGCATCACTAAAAATTTCAGTCCCAAGATCAGCACTCGTATCAGGAGTTCCCGCCCCGGCACTGACACTATAAACACAAGACGTCGGCTCCGGCGCTGGGGCAGGCATAGGCGCGGTTTGATTCGTTACCATTCGACCCACATTAAGCAGGCGCCCCGTTCTCACCACGCCACTCAGTGAGGCGACCGGGACGGCGGCATCATAGAGCCGCGCCACTGCCGCCTCATTCGTAATCCCCGGCTCACTTGCCAGCAGCAGCGCCAGAGCACCGGTGACATGCGGTGTGGCCATCGACGTGCCCGAGAGCTTGGCAAATCCGCCCCCAGGGACGGTGCTCAAAATGGACACGCCAGGGGCCGCAATGTCTACCGTTTGCGCGCCAAAGTTCGAAAAGTAGGCCAGGTTGAAATTTTGATCGACGGCCGCCACAGACACAACATTCGAAAGATCGTAACCCGCCGGATAAGATGCGTGGGCATCATTATCATTCGACTCATTACCAGCCGCTGCAATAAAGAGGATCCCCGCATCGCGAGCTCGTGCAATGGCATTATTGAGAGCCTGAGAATACCCGCCGCCACCCCACGAGTTATTTGAGAGGCGAATATTTACACCACGATTTTTCATCGCAACCATGTAGTCGATGGCTTCCATGGCACCAGAAAGAGTCCCCGACCCGGACGCGGTGAGAAACTTGAGCGGCATGATACGAACATTCCAGTTGACTCCGACAACGCCAAATCCGTCATTGCCCGATGCTCCGATGGTCCCGGCGACGTGCGTACCATGGCCATTGTCGTCGTATGGATTCCCGCTATGTGCTGCGGCATTGATCCCATAGACGTCATCAATATAGCCGTTTCCATCATCGTCTATTCCATTTGCGGCGATTTCTCCAGGGTTAACCCACAAATTTCCCATAAGGTCGGGATGAGTATAGTCAATACCAGTGTCAATGATCGCTACGACAACGTCCTGAGTACCAACCGAGACATCCCATGCTGCTGGAGCGTCGATAGCAGCCATTCCCCACAGCCCGGAAAATTGAGGGTCATTAGGTACCGCCGACAGTGTGTACTCATAGTCCGGTTCGCAAATCGAAAGAGGGCCCATAACCTTGGCAACATCAGCGCAAGCTTCCAGGGTCACTTGAGGATTAACGGCAACAAACTCATCAGCTCCGTCAGCATGAGCAGCCGCAGTTCGGGGCCCAACTACCAACGTGCTGCCGATAACCTTCTCTATGCGTTGGCCATACGCGGCCAGCGCCTGTCCCTTTTGAGCAAGGAAAGCTTGAGCATTCGCTCCCTGGGCAGCAGGAACTACGACATATGCACCTTGTCGCATTCTCAATTCAGACTGGGCATGAGCGAGTTCAATGGACAACAGCAGGCTGGCGATGAGCTGGAAAACCAAGAAGCGACTGCGAGAACGAAACAACATGACAACCTACTCCATGCTGGGATAGACATCTTCCCAACCTTCAGAGAATGCTTTCGCGCAGCTTTGGAATTCTCATGAGTGCTTAGGCCGTTTTTTCTGTTCGTTTCTGTGCGAACCTCTCTTCCCCGGTATAACCTATTGAATTTGAGGGCAAATATTTATGAACCATACTTCCTAGGAGATAGGAAAAGATTTCAAAAGCGCTACGAAAATCTAGGACTCATTTTGGTGAATTGTTGCAGACGAAATCGGACCTGCCGAGACCCCAGGCCCGAGTTATGGAAACACTTTTACCGAACCAATAAAGACACCTCTAACTTGCCGTCTCGAATGAAGCGCGCAAGGTTCAAGGCGTTTCGTTTCGCAGCCCTTTGGTCACCGCTCGACGTTCCAGGGGTACACGAAACAAGAAAGCGATATCCTCCCCGGACCGGCATCTTCCTAACTTCGTAAATAAAAGTATCCCGTCCTCCCGAGCGGAGTTTGCCCCCGGGAGCATTGGTGAGACTTGCATAGTCCTGAGACAGACCGGTCGGCGAAGATGATGCCATCTTCATAAAACTTCCATCCGTATGAGTACGAAAGAACATTTGGGCCCGCTCCCAAGCATATTGGGCTTCCCCAAATTCCAGCTGAAAATCGCGTGGAGCTGACGCCAAGGCCTGAAGAGCTTGATCTTCAGGCGTTTCAACAGCCACCAGAGGAGACTCTGGCTGGGCGATTGGCTTAAGGCTGACACTCCCCGGAGAGCGGCAGCCCAAAAGAAATAAAAAGGCACCAAGGGCAAAAATGCGATAGAAAGACTTCCCATCGATAGGCGCCTCACAACCCATTCTTTTCTCCCTTCGTCGACCGAACAGAAGCCCCCTCGCCGACAAACAGCCACCTGGCGGACAAACTCAACTAAACGAGCTTCCACATCCACAGGTGCGCTTGGCATTTGGATTGTTAAACTTAAATCCCGTGCCTTGGAGACCGGACACAAAATCAATGGTAGTTCCCATAAGATAACCAGCGCTCACGGAGTCAATAAAGATTCTCACACCGTCAAAATCCAATACCGTGTCATCGTCGCGAGGCTCTTTTTCAAAATCGAGGTTGTACTGATAGCCTGAACATCCACCCCCGACGACAGATACCCGTAACCCATCCCCCTCTTCGCCCTCCTGTTTAATGGCGTTTTTTACCGCTTCCACAGCACTGGCGGTAAGGTGAATCGGGGTTTCCTCACTCGGCACAAAGCCCGACTGTCCTGACTCAGAACTCGATTGATTTTCCATATTCTAATCCTCCAAAGAGAAAACGGGCAAAATCTGCAAAATTGAAATATTTTCGATTACATAGATAATTCTAAGAGGCGCTGAGGCCATTTGTCAAATCCCGCTTTGCCTGCTCACATAAGAGGGAAAACCAAGGTTTGCTCAAGTTTTCGCTAACCCCATGACGATATTCCAAACAGTGGCGTAATGGTGCGCCTGTGTGTGGAAGGGGCCGGTTGTGGTAGTAAAAGGTTGGAGAGACGCTCTGTCCAGGGCGCTCGCTGTTTTCGGGGCTGTTCTTCTCATTTGTTCGATCGCGCCGATATCCAAGGCCGATAACTTCACGTCATATCAAGAGTCGCGCGGACGTCTCGCCCCGCCTCCTGGATCAATAAAGTCCGCCGGAAGCCTGTCTCAGTCACCCATCACTCTTATCGGCGGAAGCACCCTCACCCTAGTGTCTCCACCGGAGTGGCAATCCCTAGGACGAGAACTTACCTCAGCACTTCAGAAGACTCACGCTCATTTTCAAAATCTTGTTGGTGAGATCCCTGCCTTTTCCACTTCTCTACGCCTCATGGATGAGGAAACATTTTATCTGGGTACCGGGGCACCGCGCTGGACCAACGCGCTCTTCTTTCGCGGACAGATTCTCATTCCTCTTTCCAAAGACTCGCTTCAAGATCTCGACAACGTGACACGTTCTATGCAGCATGAATATACCCATGCCATTGTAAACGCGCTCAGTGGCGGACGTTGTCCCGGTTGGCTAGACGAGGGGATTGCGCAGTGGGCGGAGGGGGCGGAGAATCCGGCTCTCAGACCCGCCCTGGCCGATTATTTACGGCGAAGTCCTCCGGTTCCGCTCTCACTCCTTCAGGGGGGATTTACCAAACTTGAGACCAATATGGTGGCCGCCGCATATGCACAGTCTCTTCTTCTGGCGCGGTCTGTTCTTGATTCTTTTGGCTTCCCTGCCCTGCGCTCTTACCTCAATAAACTTCGACAGGGCTACGATAAGAACGTTGCCTTCATAGGAGCCTTCGGCCTTTCGGAGAGCCAATTCGAAATACGCGTCGGAATGCAGCTCAAAGATTGGGCTGAGCACTTTACACAGCCAAGAAATCAAAAAAATCTGCTATAATGAAAGTATCGTTGCCTACCTCTTTGACTTAGAGCGTGTTAGGCCTAACACGCTTAGGCTGGCGAGAAGTCCAGGCTAGAATAAAGC
>CAZPBV010000221.1:5204-6006 GCA_964584675.1 uncultured Bdellovibrionales bacterium | reverse complement strand
TGGGCCAACTTCTCAATGTTGTCAGCCTTTAAGTAATTAACCTGGTGCCGATTGGTGCGTATGGCCGCATGACAGGTCAAGCAATTATCCGCAAAGAGAGCGCGAGACTCGCTCCATGGGCTGGGTAGACCCATGACTTGATAATTCATTTGACCATGACACTGAAGGCAGATTTTTGGATCCACCATTTTGCGGAGGATCATGCCGGCATCATCAATGGGCGGGGTCCCTTTCATTTCATCGCGCGGCTCATTACCCTGATGACAGGTTGTACACGCCATTTGCATAACCGTAGTAGCGTAAGAAGTCGTCATGTGCCGCCTATGAAAAGTCTCTTGCGGCCCCTCGTACGTAGACAGCTGCTGATACCATGCTAAGACCTCAGAATTTTTGACGCCAGCGGGCGATTTTTCGCGCACCGAAGGAGCCAAAACCTCCGCGTGACAACTCAGACACTGCTCATCTTTGGCGGACTCAATCTGGGGGGGGAAGTGAATCGGATCGAAACGCGCCCGCTGATAATCCTTCGTTTCTGCCGAGACACCCCCGGCCATAAGAAGAGCTGCGAAGCAAGAATAAAGGACAGGGTGATATTGTTTCATGCGTCAGTTAAGAAAGTAGTTTGGTAAGAACAGGTGGGGAGCTGTCTGCTCCCCACCAAAAGGACTTGCTAACTATTCCTCGCTATCATCCTCTCCCTTTCCCTTATTCTTGTTGCCGGCCATTCCGCCCATGCCACTCATACCCGGCATTCCATACATTCCGCCCATGCCACCCATGCCAGGCATTCCGTACATGCCAT
>CAZPBV010000221.1:1015-5104 GCA_964584675.1 uncultured Bdellovibrionales bacterium | reverse complement strand
CAGGCATTCCATACATTCCGCCCATGCCACCCATGCCAGGCATTCCGTACATGCCATGCATGCCGCCCATGCCACCCATTCCGGGCATACCATACATGCCTTGCATGCCACCCATACCCGGCATGCCGTACATTCCACCCATGCCGCCCATGCCAGGCATTCCATACATTCCGCCCATGCCACCCATGCCAGGCATTCCGTACATGCCGCCCATGCCGGGCATACCGTACATCCCTTGCATGCCGCCCATACCCCCCATGCCTTGTTGCTTCTTTGATTCAGCAAATGCGGACGGGCTTGCTACCAACCCAACAAGCGCTAATGTGACCACTGCTTTGCAAAATCTGACTCGACACTTCAACATTTCGTTATCTCCTTAATCATTATCAATGGTTCAATACAGCCACGATCTCCCTTCTTGAGCCACATCTCTTACCCAAAGAAGGAAAACGTGCTTCTTCTCCTGCGGATACTATTCCGCAGGCCGAATATCATTCTCGCCGCTATCACCCGACGCCCTGCGAGCTGCACCGTGCGAACCCCCAATATCACGGTGCCAACCTCGAACATCATAAGGCCCTGTCATCCCTCGGCGAGTAAAGGGGGTGTACCAGGCTCCCTGATCCTTCAAAAACATTAGACTAGGAGGATATGGCTGCCTGACACCGCGCAATGCGCGATCAAAGTACGATTCACTTTTCAAGAAGTGTTCTACCCTGGGAAATTCAGCAGGCCTCTCCCACGGTTTTGACCCCGAGATAAAAACCTCGTCTCCGTAACAAACAAACGGGGAGACCAATAGAAAACAAAAAAGTAACACCTTAAACAAAGTCGCAGTCTCAAAATCTTGAATGAAAAACTCAAGTATTTTCAATAGTTTCCAACGCATATCGCTGCCCCCGTGGAGAACTAGCATCGTCCCTATCCCGCTCGCAACTATTTTTTATCCCAAAGACAACTAAAAAGAAAAATTGTATTAATTTATCAAAGCAATAAATTTTTTTTATTAATGAACCTTCACCAGCTTAAGCTGTTTCGCGACCTATCGATTGAGTTGAGTTTCGTGCGTGTCGCTCAGATCAACCATCTCACTCAGCCGGCAGTCAGTCTCCAGATCAAAAATTTGGAGGCAGAGCTTGGCATCGCTATTTTCGAACGGGCCCCCCGGCGGGTCGCGCTCACCGAACAGGGCAGGGCCCTCCTGCCTCTCGTAGAGGACATTCTTAAGTCATGCGCCAATCTAAGATCCCTTTCTGCGGGAGTCGCCCATCACACTAGCGGCGATGTGCGCATTGCCTCCATCCATTCAATCGGCATGTACGAACTCGGGGCTATTCTCAGACGATTTTTGCAAGGTTACCCTCGAATCCATGTCAGACTTCAATATCTTCAGGCTGCCGAAATTTATGATCTCGTGCTCAGAAAAAAGCTCGATTTGGGAATTGTAGCCTATCCCCACTCGCATCATTTGATCGACGTAATCCCATTTGGATCGGATTCCCTTACTCTCGTGGTACCGCATGGCCATCGCCTGGCACAGCGAAATTCAATTCGTCTACAAGACCTCAGCGGCGAACCATTTATCGCTTTTGATGAGGGTATCCCCACTCGCGAGGCAATCGACGAACTGCTTAAGGAACAAGGGGTTCGCGTGGACGTTCGAATGACTAATGATAACGTTTACGCCATAAAGAGCGCGGTTCAAGCAAATTTGGGTATTGCGTTTGTTCCTTCATTGACTGTCGAAGAAGAGGTCCGGCGCGGCCTGCTGCACACGGT
Organism: uncultured Bdellovibrionales bacterium; assembly: GCA_964584675.1. Lineage (GTDB taxonomy): Bacteria > Bdellovibrionota_C > UBA2361 > UBA2361 > JBGSMV01 > CAZPBV01. The sequence goes on along the minus strand of CAZPBV010000221.1, from coordinate 3,325 downwards.
ATCCGTGCGAGGGATGAAAACAGTGCGCCCCCGGGCTATTATTGTCCGCAAGAAGCATACTCTCACTAAGGCCGCACAAATTTTTTTACGAGAGATTCGGATGTATACTGGCCGACAATGAAAAGTCCGGCTTGGGCGGGCACAATCTGAAAGAGGTTACCCGTTTCTGCGGCCGGTATCGTCATTTATTCGATTGAGTTGATCGCGCGGTAAGGCTAGCCATCATGCTGAAAAGGTGCTCACGGCTCAGAGGCTTGGGCGAGTAACCATCCATGCCGGCATCGAGGCACTTCTCTTCCTCTCCGGGAAGAACGTGCGCGGTAAGAGCAATGATCGGCACACGGACGAGCCCGCGTTCGCTCTCAATTTGACGAATATTTCGAGAGGCATCATACCCATCTACCTGAGGCATTTGACAATCCATGAGGATAAGATCAAAAGGAGAGGCATCAAGCGCCGTCCTAAAACAATCTATCGCCTCTTGACCGTCCTGTACGAGCGACACTCGCGCGCCAGTCTTACCAAGCAATCTTTCAATAAGCTTCTGATTGGTACTGTTATCTTCCGCTACAAGCACACGAAGAGATGAAAAATTATACGCCTCGTTCTTGTTCTTGACTTCCATGCCGGTCTGCGGAGGGGCCTGAGCATCGGCTAGAGGTAAAATGACATGGAAGGTGGTCCCCGTTCCCTGTCTGCTGTTCACCCACACCTTCCCCCCCATGAGCGCAGTGAGATCTCTGGTAATGGCAAGACCGAGACCGGTGCCGCCATATTTTCTGGCGGTTCCGCTATCGGCCTGTGCAAACGCTTCAAAAATCGCTTCTTGTTTCTCCTGGGCAATTCCTATGCCGCTATCCGAGACGCTAATGTGCAATGGCATACTTGTCGGAAAGGCTGTTTCATCGGCCTGAGAGCTTTCGGGTCGCGCGAGCACGAGCACTCCTCCTCCCGACGGGGTAAACTTGATGGCGTTGCCAACCAGATTAATAATTATCTGACTAATTCTCAGCTCATCCCCGAAGAGATATTCAGGAATCCGGGGATCCATCACCACCGAAAGCTCCAAGTTTTTTGCGCGAAGCGGTGCTTCAAACATTCGTTCAATACGCACCAGTGCTTTGGTGAGCGAAAAAGGCTGAGGATCGAGACTAAGCTTGCCCGCCTCTATCTTAGAGATATCTAAAATGTCGTTAATAATCTGCAGCAATGTCTTTCCGCTATCACTGATAGTGCTGGCTAGCTCGTGCTGCTCGGAAGACAGGGGGGTTTCTAGTAAAAGGTTGCTCATTCCCAGAATTCCATTAATCGGGGTGCGAATTTCATGACTCATGTTTGCAAGGAACTCGCCCTTAACTCTCTCGGCATCTAATGCAATATCGCGCGCTTTTACCAAAAGCTGCAGACTGCGTATCAGATGCGCCGTCACAAAACTCAAGATTGCGGCGCTCAACAGGCCAAAGAGAGACAGCTTCTCGAGTTGCCCTAGAATGGCGCTGTCAGATACGGAAACTTGGGCTTCCCCGATTTCCTCCGTACCGCGAAAAATAGAAAATCGGGCAACGCGATCGGTTGCCTGCAATACGAATGGGCCGTCGACAAAGGGCGGCTGCCGCTGCTGTGCTGCGAATTCCTTCCTTCCTTGAGGTACATTTTCAAAGATTGTTACGGATGATAGGTCGCTACCTGCAAATTCTGATTGTACCACAGCAACTACTTGAGCGCGATCAACTTCCCAAAGGGGTTTCGCAATATTTCGCACCAAGCGCGCAGAAACAGCATTGAAATGTTCATCTAGACGTTGGTAGAGGCTTCTCTTGATTGATAGAAAAACCAACAGAGTCAAGACAAAAAAGACCGCTGTGCATACCCCGGTGAGTACCATCGCTTTTGCTCTGGTGCCCAAAAGTTTGGTAAGTGTCGATTGCTGACGGTGCGCCTTTGCCATAACGATGAAATATCTTGCGGGCTGGCGACAAGATGCCTTCCCTTGTTTCCCGTCCAATACTCTTAGGATCTGAATACAGAGCTTTTCAATGAACTAAGTCGACTGGACGCCCACAGGTCTTAAGGACTTACAGGGGATCGGGATAGGGCGAGGAAGTGCCAGAGTAGAACTGGTCATTGCTTTCAAACAGTGATTCGAAATTATACCCGTAAGTTCTTAATAGAGTTGCTAAATTGTGGAACTATTGGTGAGATAGACGTCGATGACTCGCTATAGATTGACCTACCGGTATCAGCTTCGGCTCATGATAACGACTCTATCGGCTCTCGTGTTGTGGGGTATCTTCTTGCCTTCCGCCGGCA
>CAZPBV010000221.1:0-1005 GCA_964584675.1 uncultured Bdellovibrionales bacterium | reverse complement strand
AGCAATTTCCCTTCGCGCCGATCGTTGGTTTCCGTTTAATGGCGATCCGTCCTCCGAACGGCCTGGTTATATGATTGAGATTGCCAAGACCGTGTTTGGGCAGGCTGGTTTTTCCGTCGACTATCAGCTTGCGCCTTGGAGCAGGAGTATCTCCTTGGTCGAAAGCGGGGCGGTAGATGGGATTGTAGCAAGCGGCAAGGAGGAAACGCCTTCCTTTATTTTTCCTAAAGAGCCGCTGGCTGTTGCGCGCTACGCTATTTTCACTCGCGACAAGACACGCTGGTCTTTTGGTAGTATCGAATCATTGAAAACTCTTACCTTGGGAGTTATTGCTGACTACAGTTACGCAGCAACGATGGATAAGTACATTCAGAGCGCGTCGAATGATACTAACCTTGTTCAATTTTCCCGAGGAGATTCGGCGCTCGAACAAAACATTGAGAAACTGAGACGGCATCGCATCAGTGGCATAGTTTCCAATCCGGACGTTCTCTATGCAACACTCGATAACATGAAAATTCCGCGAACATACGTTCGCCTAGCCGGAATAATGCCGGAAAAAGATCCCCTGTACATTGCCTTTTCCCCTCGCAAAGAATCCTCCTCACGTTACGCGCAACTCCTTTCGGATGGCGTCGCTCAACTGAGAAAAACCGGTGCTCTGGCCAGGATTCTCGATCGCTATCAACTGCGTGATTGGGCGCAGGCCGACTCGGCGGAGCCCCCTTCTAGTTAGAGCACATCTGATGATATTCGTAAGCGCTCTGGTGTCTGTCCATTCGCTGACTCCTCGGTCAGCGATGAGATGTTCCAGCTAGCAAAAATGACGGCCCTTGCTCGACTTAATAAGTAGTTGTCGCTACTCTTCCCTCTATGCCCTCAATACTCTCTGTTGAAAATCTAATAGTTCGCCGAGGCGAACACACGGTGTTGAATCGTGCATCCTTCTCCATGGAACTTGGCTCTTTTACGGCCCTCCTCGGTCCAAATGGGGCCGGAAAGACA
>CAZPBV010000220.1:3032-6068 GCA_964584675.1 uncultured Bdellovibrionales bacterium | reverse complement strand
ACCGCAATGCCTGATGTAAATCCAGTAATGACGGGCGAGGGAATAAAGGCGATAAAACGTCCGAGCCGCAATAATCCGATAATGGTGAGAAGGAGTCCTGAAAAGAGTCCGGCAACCCATACACCCTCAATGCCGTATCTTTGGGAAAGGACAATGAGTACTGCGCTCATGGCTCCCGTTGGTCCCGAAATTTGATATGGAGCTCCGGACAGCCCTCCAATGACCAAGCCGGCCACAATAGCAGTCACAAGTCCTGCCGCCGCTGTTGCTCCAGACGCAACACCGAATGCAAGCGCCAGAGGGAGCGCCACGGCGGCAACGGTTATTCCGGAAAAAAAATCTCCGAGTGCTTTTTCACGACTATAGTCGCTGAATTCTTGGGTCAATAACTGTTTAAGGCTTCGTCGTGGCATAGATTCTCATTCAGAATAAGGATCGGTGAATAACACAAAATAAAAGCGCAAACTCCTCATGGAGTTGCCTTGCTGGGAACGCGTTGCCCTTATCCTCAATAATGGGCACAAAATCCTTTTCCCGTATAGATACGAGACGATGGACTTTCGCATTGAACTCTACTTGGCCCTGCAAAGGTCATATGAACCAGGCAATTCATTGGCGGCGAGTATATACCGCGGATGACACAGACGATGTCAGAACGTCGCCTGGAGTGAAAACGCCACACGAGCCCCAAAATCGGCCAAATTCGATCAGATTTTGAACATCCAAACCTGGCATTTTCGTTGACGGCCAGTATAATCTTGCTAAGTATCGCTTATGTTGCAGGGTCGACGGTTCTTATACTTGGCGCTTGTTGTTTGTGCTCTAGTTGCCGGCTCTCCTCGGCAGGGAGAAGCGGAAGAAGAAATTCGTCTAGGCTTTATTGGGCCTCTATCGGGAGAGCTTGCCAACTTTGGTAATGACGAGAGAAATGCCTCTGAATTGGCGATAGAGGAAATCAACAGCTCTAACTATGTTCCCGGTAGCAAACTTTCCGTCATATATGAAGATGGAAAGTGTAGTGGCAAAGACGCTGCCATAGCGGCCCAAAAACTGGTCTCCGTTGATAAAGTGCGCTTGATTTTAGGCGGGGTATGCAGCGGCGAAACGCTCGGCGCCGCTCCGTCGGCTGAGAAGGCAAAGGTGTTGCTTTTTAGCGTATTTTCATCTCATCCTGGGATAACCGACGCAGGAGACTATATTTTTAGAAGTTCCGTGAATGATTCTGACGGGGCACGGCGGTTGGCCCAGGCAATTCGCCAGTCGGGATACAAGTCGGTTGGAATGTTGTCGGAGAATACTGACTATGCGTTGGAACTAGGGAAGCACTTTAAGCGGTCCTTTGAAGAGGGGGAGGGAGCACGAGTCACTGAGGAAAGCTATAATCCGGGAGAGATTGATTTTAGGCCGTTGATTCTTAGATTAAAATCAAACAAACCCGAGGCTTTGTTTTTGAATCCTCAAGGTGGCAATGCCGGCGGCATGATGGTGAAACAAATTCGCCAGCTCAATTGGGATGTGCCCCTGTATGGTACTTACACGTATTCCTCTCCCGATGCAGCGTCCGCTGCCGGAGGGTTAAAAATGCTCGAAGGTGTCACTTTTATTGATGCTCCCGAAGTGGCCACTCAGCGAGGGAAGGATTTTCTGGCGCGCTATAAACAGCGCTTTCCAGCACCGCAGTCAGAATTCGAAGTCTGTATGCGCTACGACAGCATTTATTTGTTGGCAGATGCAATTAAGAAAGTTGGCACCGATACAGCCAAGATACGCGACTTCCTCTATGCCCTTCCCTTGTACGAAGGCACGGCGTTTTCCTATCACTTTGATAAGAACGGCGACGTGGTGGGGGTTCCGTATGCCCTCAAACGAGTAAGCGCCGGCAAGGTGGAGAAGGCCGAATAAGAATCGTCACTCTATGAACCGGCGGGGATCTGCTGAGTTAAACAGTGCAAAGTGCCCAGCCCGAGAACTAAATCGCGTGCATATATGCCGATTATTTCCCGGCCCGGAAATACGCCCGCCAGAATCTGGAGCGCTTCTCCATCACGGGGGTCGTTATACACGGGAACAAGCACAGACTTATTGGTAATATAAAAATTAAGGTAGCTTGCGGGCAGCAGCTGGTCGGCAAAGTAAAGCGGCTCGGGAAAAGGGAGCGTGGTTATTCGAAGGGATCGGCCCGCGGCGTCCGTAGCCCCACTCAAAAACGTCATGTTGTCCCGGCAGATTTTGAAATTGTCGGCTTGCGGGTCTTCTTCGTGGCCGAGCACCACATGCCCGGGAGCCACAAATCGGGCAATGTCGTCAATGTGGCCATGGGTATCATCCCCGGCAATTCCCCCTGGCAGCCAAAGTGTTTTAGAAACGCCAAGGTAGTGCCAGAACAGATCCTCATACGCTTCTTTCGTCAATCCGGGGTTGCGCGCTTGTACTGTCGATAGGAGGCATTCCTCGGTCACGAGCAGAGTGCCTTGACCATCGGCGTCAATGGCACCGCCTTCTAGGACGAAACCTTCTCCGTTAGGCCGCCGCGCTTCGATGAGCGATAGTCCGAGAGAGGCGGAAAGAAACCCAGGGACCATTTGATCGAGCAAATGGTTGTCATATTTGGCCCAGCCGGTAAATTTCCATTGTACAAGTTGAACCAGACCTTCAGAAGTAAGAACGCCCGAGGGAGCGGTGTCACGAAGCCAGCCACGATCGTGGGGATGGGTGAGTAGCGAGTATGAGCTGCGGGGAATGTGCAGCGGATCGAGAATCGCGCGCGCTTCTTCCGCGGCGGCATCCGAGTTGCATAGAACTATTACCTTTTCGGAGCGCGCCAAACATCGCACAATTTCTCCAAAGATCCATGGAATAGGCTCATATTTGCCGGGCCAATCCTCCTCCTGGTGGGGCCATGCCAGGCAGGTTGCCTGGTGAGGCTCCCATTCAGCCGGAAATCTCAGTTCGGCTTTTCCGGCTTTCATGACGACACTCCGAGGTAACGGTGCAATATGGGGGCATAGGCATCAATGCGCCTGTCCCTCAAAAATG
>CAZPBV010000220.1:0-3022 GCA_964584675.1 uncultured Bdellovibrionales bacterium | reverse complement strand
CCAGTTGCGGCGCGTGTTTTCAATTGTCTCGCGCCGACAAGTTACAACCAGCACTTCTTCCCGGTCGGATGTCCCCTCGGCTAGAACCTCTCCAAACGGGTCGACAATGATAGAACTTCCAAAGAACTCTAAACCATTGGTTCCGGGAGTTGGTTCATGCCCGATGCGGTTGGGCGAAGCCACATAGACTCCGTTGGCTATCGCATGCGAACGCTGAATGGTCTGCCAGGCCGCCTTCTGCTTCTCCCCGAAAGCCGCCTTTTCGGCCGGGTGCCAGCCGATAGCAGTTGGATAAAAAAGAACCTCTGCTCCCATGAGAGCCGTAATACGAGCTCCTTCCGGGTACCATTGATCCCAGCAAATGAGAACGCCAATAACACCAAACTGAGTCTTAAAGGTACGAAATCCGCCCTGTGGGCCGGCACTGTCACCAGGAGCGAAGTAGTATTTTTCGTAATAGAGCGGGTCGTCGGGAATGTGCATCTTGCGATACGTCCCCAAAGCCGAGCCGTCGGCATCGACGACCATGGCTGAATTATAGAACACCCCAGGGGCGTGCTTCTCAAAAACGGGCACCACCAGCACCACCCCCAATTGGCGGGCCAGGCTTTGCATGTACTCAGTCGTAGGCCCTGGGATGGGCTCAGCTAGATCAAACCGAGTCAGATCTTCGACCGTACAGAAATAGCGTGATGAGAAGAGTTCCTGCAGGCAGATAATTTGCGCTCCCTCAGCAGCGGCTTTTTTCACCAATTGCTCAGCTTTTCTTAGGTTGACATCCCGCTGCTCCGCACACGAATGTTGAATGATGCCAATAACAAATGTTTCCGACATAGATCTCCCGCCTATTACCTAAGTAGTGGTATTTATGCCATAAAGAATCAGCGAGGTCCAAGCATGTTCCGACGCGTTTGCGGGCAATAGAGGGTATTGTCGTGGGAAGCTATCTTTCGAACTCATACCAATAGTCATCTGCCGCCGCTTGGTTTCTGCCCTTGAGCAAACTCATGAAAAGCAACGGTCTCTTCAGAAAATACCAGTCGCCCAACCGGTCGAATTTGCGGCAGGAAGTGAGGATATGAGATCGATAGAGGGTGACAAAGCGCCGCTTATTACGTCGGCCATGTTGCTTAAGACGCCGCGCAAAATCGATGTCTTCCACGCTCACTAGGTCTTCATTAAATCCGCTAATATCTTCAAAATCTGACTTGCGAAAAAAGAAGAGGCCCCCTGAAATGCCGTAGCGAATGACAATAGGGACAAGACATAAGCCGGTAAGCAATATTCCAAGCGACCAGCGCTCAGGTAATATGAGCACGCCGCCGCCAATAATTGTGCGCTGGGAGAGGGCTGAGGCAATATCGGCGAGCATACTCTTGGACATTCGGCTGTCAGCATCAATAGTAACAATCCACTCGCCTTTCGCTGCCCGAATACCCGTATTTCGAATATGTGATAGATTTTTTTCGTCGTCCCGAACGATAATGCACTCTCGGGTTCGCGCAATTTCCTCTGTGCCATCTGTGCAACGGTTGAGGACAACGATTATTTCCGGACGGTTCTCAATGGCGATACAAGCAGCATCAATTGCATCCAGGCAAGCCGGTAGATACTTCTCTTCATTGCGAGCAGGAATAACGATGCTCAGCGAGGGGCGATGCGAACTGACCATCCCGCAGTATTAGCTGGCAAAGCGCTTGGCCACAAGCGCCAGCCAGCGGGACGAATTTTTTATTCTTCCGCCGCTACGAGAGCCAACTTTAAGACGTTTGGTCGAGGTCACTGAGGTAGTGCCATCACTGCATACATTATAAGCATAGAGGTAAGCCCGAGCGCTTGGGCTCACCACAGCGGAGACATTTTTCAAGGAAAATTTGCCGCCAGAATATCCCTCAGGAATATCGCTCACAAGAAGCGATACAGGGCTGGTCTCAAGCTCGCTCAATGTCGGAGCTCCCAGTAGTGAGGTTTGACAGGCAAGGCCGCTTTGAGACGTTGGATAAATGACCGTAGTTTGAAACACATTGTTCTTATATGACGCGGTGAGTTGTGCCGGCATGGAGTCGTCTCCTCCGCCGGTGCCCCCGCCGGGTGTTCCCCCGCTACTGCTAGACGAAGAGTCGCTTGAGCTTGAAGAGCTTGAGGAACTTCCATCGTCCTCCACCTCGGACAAACAAGCGGGTCCATAGGTGCTCACAAAACTTGATATTTGACTGAGGCTTTGGCTCGAGAAGGTGGTGGGCGGCGGATTTGTCAGTGTAGCGGACATAATTCCCGATGCCACATGGTTGGCATTGAGCGTATGTCCGGCTTCATGAGCGAAAGTTATCCACGTAAAGGAGGAATTAAAGTGTTCTACCCATCCAATGCTCGACGCGTTGTCCACGCAGACAACGCCCACGTAGGCGTAGCCGATAACACCGCTATCCATATCTTTAGTGGTGAACAAGAAAGCATCGTCCGCCGCTCCCAGGGAAGCCCGCTCACTATAGAACAAGTTAAGCAATGTATCGGGATCCGTGGCTGAAGCCGGGTATACCGTCGAGGAGGTACGAACCGTCTGTCCAACAATAGAGAAGCCCAGACCGAGCTGACTACGGTATACGGTGTTAGCCGAGTTCACAAATGAAGCAATTTGAGCGTTCGAGTTTGAGCCGAAAGTGGCATAAAACTCATGGTCGGCGTCCGTGATAAGCTCTATTTGCCGGTAGGTTGCGGCCGCGCGAACTGCCTGGGCGACGGGATTTAAATCGGCAGAGGCTACTCCTCCTTGCGGTAATGCGAGCCCGTCTGAATGATGGGGGCTTGCGCACGAGTGGCCGGCAAACAAGAGAGCGGCCTTTGGCAGGCTGACGCGGACTTTTCCTGAAATTTTGCCCTTGTCGAGGCGAGCACGCACAAACACCGCTCGCGGGGTTCGTCCCTTATGGATGAAGGTGATTTGTAGCTCGTTATCTATAATTGACGCCGCGGCAGGCTCAAGCTTCCCCTGAGTTCCCCTATGGCCTCGCATTTTTCCTTG
>CAZPBV010000219.1:0-6103 GCA_964584675.1 uncultured Bdellovibrionales bacterium | reverse complement strand
AAGCCCGGAGTTTAAACAACCATTTTCGATAGCTCCTATGGAGACCGCTCCGGTTCCTAAAGATGGCTCAGAGCTGTTACAATTTGGATTCCCCGGGTGCTCAGAACTTAAGACCTCCACTGGCTCACTAAAGTCTCACGACCCTATGTACCTAGAGACCACCTTGAAGGGTGCGCCTGGCACAAGTGGTAGTCCCATTTTTGACGAGCAGAATCGCCTTGTAGCAGTAGCCGTACAGGCTTCGTCGGCGCTGTCAGCGCTCTATGCCCGGGCGACCGCCTCGCCATTCGAAATGCGGGGTGTCCGGGCTGATGTCCTCACGAGGCTAGTAGCATTGGAAGTCCCAGAGGACCTCATCGCCTCCCAATCCGAGCTTCTCATGCAATTTTACCGCAATGCCGTACTTCCTCAAAAAAACATTGCGCGCCTTATTGGGGCGGCTCGCTTTTTAGGCCGGGTTGAACAATTGGTGCACCAGATACAGGAGACCGACGCGCCATTCGTGCGACAGATGGCTGGCTTATTTGAGGGGGACTCGCCTCCTGTAGCCCCATCTGCAACCAACCGTCAACCGGCACACTGGCCCGAGGAAATACTGGCGCTTGGGCAGGCGTATCAACGGGAGTCTGTATTGATTGAGCGGATTAGCTGGGGTCTCGGAGTAAGCGTAGTCACTATCTTTGCAGCATGGATCTTTTCCTTAGTGTGGACCTGGCGCAGAAGTCAGGGAACTTTGATACGACGTAGTATGGTGGTCTTAGCGGTCGGATTTGGATTCTGGCCCTTTTCACTCCTAACAAGTTGGTGGCTGAAGCGGCGCTCAAGTTAAGGCGCGTAGAGCAGCGCGGTGAGCGCGACCAGTACGAGACTAAAGCCAATGCTAAAGACAATCTCCGGGGCAGAAACGGCCCTCTGCCAAAATTTTTTGTGAAACACCGCGGCTCTGCGGGTGGAGGTTCGTAAAGGCTGGTTTCCCTCTGTAGCAACGGAAGATGCTTTTACCCCTCCATTTGCTGAGGCCGCCTTAGGAACACTTTTCAGCGCTTCCGCTCCGCTTCTAGCGACACAGGATTCCTCAAGGTCACGAAAAAGATCGGTAATCTGATCGAGGGGATCTAATTCATCAGTCTGTTGAATTCTCCTCGCAGCACCGGCCGCCACCTGGTGGTTCGTCACTTCCTCTCCTGGCAGCTCAATATCGGCAATTTTAAGGTCCGATTCCTCGTCCTGGGCCCGTTCACGCACAATCGACGCCTTGGCGCCCGCCTGTTTGAGAATTGAGCACAAGCGGCTTAACTCATCTTCACTGTTTGCGCGCCGTACGACGTAGCGAGTGCCGTCCAGCACCTGACGGGCCTCTTCAACCGTGAGCTCCAGATCTCCCACCAATGCCGCACGCAACCGATGCAAAGCCTGGGGTTCGCTGCGCTCAACGCCCTGAAAGACCAGCTCGTACGCCAATGCGCTCATATTCATGTCATGCTCCACGGTGCTCACACGCCCTTGGTAGTAGGCAAATTTCCTACCCAGCGGCCGTCATATCCTCGCAGACCATAATCGTGAAATTTTTGACACAACTGAAGAATGGCGACCAACTTTCTTAATCCAAATACGTAAAGGCAAATCACCCAACAGCCGACCATTCTCTAAGTAGTTGAAACAATTGGCATGAGAGCCTGGGGCGCCAAAGGCCCTACCGCAGTGTGACTCCCTTATGGGCAGTGGCTCTTTCGCCCAAGAAATTCAACCATCTCTACTTGATGTTCAGTGGACTAAATTTGAAATGGTTCAAATTAAGGCTCTTGCAGCCACCTACGCACTCTCAAATTCATGGTTACCCTGCAACCCAGCGGTTCATGAGCTGGTGCTGACAAAACTAAAACGAGGCTTCTACAACGCCGACAAAAGACCACTTGTTACAGACCTTGCTGGCGATATCGGGCTTTATACCTACTGTTTACGTTCCTTAGCCCAAGAGGGCAGAGCGACACAAAAGTCTTCCTTTGATACCGTGACTCTATTTAGCGCCGCCAGTACTGAGCGGCTCAAGGAGATGCTGGACAAAAAGACAGGGGATTTATCCATTCATTCGTTTAACAATCCGCCCGAGGGGACAGCTACCTGCCTTCACACGATATTGCTGGCAGCCGCCGCAACGGAATCTCTGACGGAAAAAGCTCGCTTTCCAGCCTCGACAGGATTTACAGCCACCATACTACGTCATCTGGGCCTCTTGCTCATTACGTGGAACTACCCGCACATCTTTCGCTTGGCTTGCCGCTCAGCTCGCTCTATTGGATCACTTGATGCTGCGCTCTGCACCCACTTGGGTTACTCTCCCCGCACATTAGGAATTCTCATTGCACGAGAATGGGGTTTGCCGGTCTCATTTCGCCACGCCCTCGGGGACTCTGACGCATGCTTTGATGCGGCCGATCCATCACACGCCAAAGCCCTTCGCGCCGCAGAGATTCTCAAAACTTCCTGTGAGGTAGGAGAACTTCTAGCGCAAGCGAACTACCCCGATCTCTACCCGGAGGGAAAGAGAAAGTGGACAGAAACCCGAAGAAAGCTAGAAACTGCTCTCGGGCCCGCGGCTCTCAACATCATACATCAACGGCTTGGAGTATACGCGAAGGAATACTTACTCGCCAACCAATCTGCATTTCAATCGCTGCAACAACTGCCGGTGGAAGTCCATCACTCACAACAAATGGTGGAGCAGCCATGCACATCTCATTCCTCCAGTCCACCCGACGATGATCCAGCCTCGCCGGAGCTCCTTGCCGTAATCCGGGAACTCTATAGCTCGATCGATCCCACCCGCCCACAAAAGAAAAATGTATTGAATTTTACGCAGACGGTAGTTCCCATGGCGGGATTTCCCGGTGGCTGCATATATATGTATGATTTTGAAAGCTCGGAACTGATCCCGCGCTATCGTTTCGGCTCCTGTCCCCCGGCGACCGAACGAGTGAAGCTCTCTGCCCTTGGACCTTCAATTCACCCCGTAGCCGAGGCCTTTCGCGGCAACCACGCCGTTATGGAACATAATCCGTGGCATGATCATGACATTGGTTATGTGGCTCAGACATTTGGGAACATCCAACGCGTCGGCGTCTTCTACTTGCAAATCGGGCCTGAGCTTGCCGATGAACACACAGACACCATACTGAAGCTTTTTGGAAGAATGCGGAAAGTGCTCATGGATTGCCTTGGCGTGCGATGAGCGGGGCCTTGGGCTTGTTCCCAAGAGAGTTTTCTATTCATTATTTCTCTTGTATCATTGGCCGCACCCATGCACCGCTCATCAACACATGTCTGCGCAATTTCTGGGCAACCTTTTGTCGTTTCGGCACAGGAGTGGCAGTTGCGCGCTTTTTTTGGATTCACCGCCCCTCCCCTTATTGCCCCCCACTTACGTTTCAGAGAGCTTGGCGCCTTTTGGCCGCATTGGACTATGCATCGCCGCACATGCGATCGCAGTAGACGGGATATTATCTCCATCTTCCGCCCGGACTGCTTGTACCCGGTATGGAATCGCGATGACTGGATCGCTCATGCTGAGCCGCCTCAGGCTGAGTTTAATTTTGCAAGGCCTTTTTTCGAGCAGGCTTGGGCGCTCTTCCCGCGCTGCCCCCTGCCCCACACTTTTCAAAATCACAATCAAAATTGCGAATATGCCGACGATCTCTTTTACAGCAAGAACTGCTACCTCTGCCACTCCGGTGCGACCCAGGAGGATTGCCGATATAACTACTACGTGAACCAAAGCAAAGATTCGCAATATTGCGTCTTCTCACAATTCCTTGAACTGTGCAGCGATGCGGTGCATTGTTCCCATTGCTATCGCTCCAATAATCTTGCCTACTGCAGGCAGGTCCACGACAGTTCCTTTCTCTACGATTGCAGGAATTGTTCGGACTGTATGTTCTGTTCCAACTTGCGCGGAGCGCAGTACTGCTTTGACAACGTTCAACTGTCAAAGGAAGAATACAAGAAAAAGTGCTTATCCTGGGATCTCCGCTCCCACGATGTCTACATCAAGGCGCAGGAACACTATCGAAACATGCTCTTGACGAGCGCCTGGCATCGAGAAGCTCATATTGATATGTGCCAGGACTCCTATGGAAATTACCTGCGCCAGTGCAAAGAGTGCGAAGACTGCTACATGATTACAGAGCATGAACAGTGCATCCACAATGCAATTTCGGGCCCTGGATCAAAGACAACCTTGGATTGCATGGGGAGCATCGGCGGTCAGGTATCATTTTACACGGTAATGTGCGTTTACTGTTACGAAACAAAATTTTCGTTTGAACTCCATGAATGCAGATTTTGCGATTATTGCGCCTACTGTTTTCAGTGCAAGAACTGCTTTGGGTGCTGTGGACTAGTGGGTGAAGAATTCTGCATTTTTAATCGCAAGTACTCGCGTGAGGAGTATGAGCGCCTTCGAGAGCGCATCATCAAGCACATGCACAGTACCGGCGAATGGGGTCGATTTTTTCCGGGGCATTTTGCGCCTAACCCTTATACCGAGAGTTGCTCGGGATTTTATTTTCCCCTGCCTGAGAGTGAACAAGACCGGCTCGGATTTCGAACTGCTCCGCCCCTCGAGCGCAAGGATGCGCGCTACCAAGCCATTGGCGCCATCCCCGACCGGGCGTCTGACATTACAGATTTTTCCGCAATATTTTGGGATGAGCAAGCAGCGCGCCCATTTTCCATAACCAAGGAGGATGTGGCCAATTCCATCAGACTTGACATTCCGCCTCCGCACTCATTCTACATGACACGTATCCAAGAAAACTTTGCACTCCTCCCCTTTCACGGCAAACTTCGTGAGACAAGGTGCGCCAAGACCGGCCGATTGATCCATACCGCATGGCCTGCCGAATTTGATAGGCGAATCTTGAACGAGCAGGCCTATCAAGATCTCGTGCTCGGGACAAGTCTTGAGCAAACTTAAACGGGGTGGCTAACTCGGACTTCTCACCAGCCGAAGTCTTGGCTAAGGAAGCTACACAGATTGCCACCCCGCGAGCAAAAGTGGTACTTTGTGGCCTTGGCGAGGGGGGGGCAACTGGTAGCTCTCGATTATCCTCTCTAGGATTTACGCAGCTCGTTTTTGCTTTTTTGCTGGTGCAAACTGCAATTGAATTCCAACGGCTTCAAGAATTGACGAAAGACTTGAAAGCTTGGGATTCCCCTTTCTCGAGAGGCTGCGGTAAAGATTTTCTCGGTTAAGGTCTGTCTGCAGTGATAGGCCCCCAACCCCGCCACGAGCCTCAACCACATCTCGCAGCCCAAGCAAGAATACTTCTTCCGAATCCTCGAAGCATGCGTTCAAATACTCAGCCGCTTCCCTGGGATTCTTGAGTTGCTTCAAAAGTTCAGCGCGATAACTTTTTGTTGCCATCCTTATATTCCTTCCACAATAATTTCGCCTTCGTGATGTCGCGTCCTTGGGTGCCCTTGTCGCCGCCACAAAGTAGTACCACTAATATTTCTCCCTGCTTGCCGAAATAGACTCGATATCCTGGACCAAAGGCAATTCGAAGCTCGAACACTCCATCACCAATACTCTTGCGGTCGCCAAAACTACCAAGTTCGATTCGGTTCAGGCGTGCCCTAATAACGGCACGCCCCTATACTCTTTCAGTGCGAGAAGCCAATCTGAAAACGGACTTTCACCTGTAGGTGTCTCGTATATTACTATCGTCAGCTTCACCCAACAATTGTAGCTTTAAAGCTACATCCGGTCAAGAACCTTGAATATTTGCTGTAGTTTTGCGAGGATAACAAAAAATTGCTGCCGAGAAGGAGCGCGCGGAAAGTTGGTGGCACTTCAAATTGACTAGTTGCGCACCCTCCGGCAGAATTTAACCGTTCTGTCGCAGAATAATTCGGAGAACCTGCGGTAGGTTCTTAAGGGTGCGAACGAAGAGGTTAAGGAGAAAATGGCATGGCAACGACTCGCATCTTCATGACGGCGGGCAAAGCCGCTGGAGTAGGTACGTTGGTGATGGCGGCCCTGGTCGCCATTTCAATCATGGTCTACGCGCCACTGATTCCCGAAGCTCAGAAACCGCTCATGGAA
>CAZPBV010000218.1:0-6133 GCA_964584675.1 uncultured Bdellovibrionales bacterium | reverse complement strand
TCGTTCTTGCTCAGTACTACGGATATTTCTGGGTCACTCCTAGTCTCCGAGGCGGCGATTTTTACGCCGTTGAATGGTACAATTGCGCGCGCGCCATTTATGCCACCCGTGAGTTCTTCAAGGAGTCCAGTCCCGAGTGGCGTAAACGCGTGCTTCTAGAATATTTTGAGCCTCACACCCCTCCTGGGATTTTACTTACCGAGAAAAGTGGCATTGCCGCTGTGCCAACCCGTTCTCTGGCAATCTATCGGGCGGTGCAAAGCTATATCGATCCTGTGGTGATATCTCCGTGGTGGGCTAGAGTCTTTTTTATAGGATTTGCCTGCTTAGTCCCTTACGCCCTGCTAGCAATTTTTTCGCGTAGAGAGAATTTATTGATTGTTGCCATTGTGCTGGCCGGCGGATATTCGATTATTTTAGGACAAGCCACTGTCGTGGCTTTGGTCGAAGTAGCGCTTACGCGTTATTCCCATACCACTGATTTTTATTTTCTCACATTGTCCGTTTTGGCCCCGCTTTTAATGTTAGCGGGGTTGATAGAAGCGTACTGGCTCGATAAGAGACCGAGACGTCATGAAGCCACCTATAGGGCGATTCATTGAGTCTGGTATAGTGTAGCCGGTCCCGGTACCTTGGGATATTTTCAATGTTCTTCAGTAAATTTGCCTACTAGTTGAAGTGACCAATTTTGGCGGTGCTGACAATTTGTGACCAGCGATGAATAGTGACAATTATTGCGACACCATAACCCCCTGAACGGACTATGTAAACTATGCTGGTCGGCCTACTGAACCCTGGCATCCCGATTGCTATATGTTCTAGTACAGATGCCAATCGATAATAATTGACTGGCAGAAGACCTTGCCCCCGACTCGCAGATTTTTGTTCTCGCAGACCACGGATGGAGCAGCCTTTTACACACACAACACATGGGGAGGCGCCTTCTAGGTGCCTCCCCAACCCCTTTTCAGCTTGTGCGACGAGAATTCGTTGTTCCTGAGCCGACTATTGATCCTTCTCTAAAACGGCAAGACTATCAATGCTGTCCACATTAAAACGCGGGACAGAGTTGTCGATGCGCTTGAGCAGTCCTGTCAGGACGTTTCCAAAACCAAATTCAATTGCTGCTGTTGGCTGGTGGGCTCCCAGAGCATTTTGCATGCACTCAACCCATCGCACTCGACCGCACACTTGGAGTCGAAGTGCTTCACGGATTTCGTTGGGATCGGCAAGGGGCTTGGCATGGTAGTTGGCGTATACGGGGAAGCGGCATGGTTGGATATTGAGGCCGGCCAAATCTCGAGCCAAGTTCTCCTCCGCCGTTTTCATTAATGCGCAGTGAAACGGAGCACTGACCGGTAGTTCGATAGACTTAGCTCCTGCAAGTTTTTCCAGACAATGACCCACGCTCTCCTTTTTGCCTGCAACGACGACCTGACCGGGGGCATTGATATTGGCTATTTGCACAATACAGGTTTCCGAGTTTGATACTTCACGGCATGCGGCCTCTATCTCGTCCACTTCCCTTCCAAGAATTGCGACCATTCGCCCGACGCCGGAAGGAACGGCTTCTTGCATATAGCGTCCGCGTTTGTGGACCAGGGCTACCGCATCTTCAAATGATAGCGCCCCCGCGGCGACAAGAGCTGAATATTCGCCAAGGCTATGGCCGGAGCCTGCCACAACCGATAAACGAGCACCCATACTTCCGGGGTCCATGGCAATGATACGACTTTCAAAAAGACGGTAACAAATGACGCTCACCGTGAGAATGGCTGGTTGGGCCACCGCGGTAGAGGTGAGTTGTTCTGCCGGACCCTCAAAGCAAATTTTGGATAGCGGAAATCCTACGGCCTTATCGGCGCGGTCAAAGAGATCGCGAGCAAGTTCTGATTGTTGGCAGAGAGCAAGGCCCATGCCCACTTTCTGTGAGCCCTGTCCTGGAAATAAGCCGAGAATTTGTTTCGTATGTGTCGTCATGAAATCTTCCTTGGACGAAATTAAATGAATGCGTACAGAGCATATCGCTGCTAGAGCGCTCCAATGAAGCCAGATTAATCATATATAACGGCAGCCAGTCAAAGTACGGCTATTTTGATTGGCTGCCAATATGCCCCCGGAGTGACAACAAATGTACGTCATACAAGCTGCAGGGGTTGATGAGGCCATTGCCGTGCACTCTACTTAATCTCGCAGCGGCCGTACGAACCGGGCAACCCATTGGGGGCAAGGATTAATTCGGTTATTTCAAGTACTTGGGCCCATCAAACTTCGTCTTGAGCAATTCTGGGACGGGGTCGATATCTACCAACGGTGGAAAAATCTGCCAAAGGAACTGTAGACCAGCCTATGGTGCTTGACCCTTTGCGATTGCCTAGGTGCATTGAGCAGAGTGTTCAATCCGAGATGGTAGGTTTTCCCTAGTTTTACAAACAACTTCATGGACACCGCCCTTCAAATGCCGGCAACAATTCTTGTGGTGGATGATAATCCACTCATTGGCAATGTCCTGAAAAGCCTTCTGTTGTCTGAAAACTACACTGTGCATGTGTGCTCGAACGGCCAGGAAGCGCTCAAATTATTGGAGGAGCGGGGGGTCGATGTCATCATTTGTGATGTCATGATGCCCCACATGGACGGCTACGAGCTGCATGATCTTATTCGTCAGCGAAGCGAGCTCAATCATATTCCTTTTATTTTTCTTACCGCGCTTGGCGACAGCGAGGATATACGCAAGGGGCGTGAAACGGGGGCCGATGACTATTTGGTCAAACCATTTGACCCGGCAACATTGCTGTCAACAGTAAAAGGAAAGGTAGCGCGTGCTCGCAATCTACAAAGTCAATCTGAAGCACGCTACGAAACCTATCGCAAGCGAGTGGTGCATACGCTATCACATGAATTTCGAACTCCGCTGGTCGCTATCAATACGGGGACCGAGCTCCTCATTGATCAAAAGGATAAGCTCGATTCGGAGAAAATTCAAAACCTGCTTGAGGCGATTCGTCGTGGCGGACTGCGTCTTGAGAAGCTGGTGAATGATTTTATGTTGCTCCAGCAGATTGAAGCGGGGGTGGCACAGAACCTATTTAGGACTCGTGCGCTCAACAAGTCTATTAAGGATGTCGTGCGGCAATTTCATGCCAACATCTGCGAAGAACTACAGAGCCAAGGCTGCGCCTGCACATTAACTGAACACTGTGACGATAGTGTGGTCCTCATGTATGAGCCTCAGGTTTTAGATATTTTGCAACGATTGGTAAGTAATGCGGTAAAATTTAGCATTCATGAAAAATCGATTGAATTGCATCTCTGTCCATGCGGTGACGAAATCGCCGTCGAGGTGCGCGATCGTGGTATTGGTATCGATCCGGCCCAGGCGCGGGAAGCAATTGACGTATTTGGTCAAATTAATAGGGATAAGCTTGAACAGCAGGGTGGCGGTCTCGGTTTGGCAATAGCCAATCGTTATGCGATCATTCATGGCGGACACTTAGAATTTGAACGGCGCGAAGGGGGAGGATCGGTGGTTAGTTTAGTGCTACCGGTGAGGCATGATTCATAATTGTAGGATTGTAAATACCACGGTATTATCCGCCAGTCATGGCAAGCTGGGTGCATCGTGCTCTAATAACATTTTTCTTTCTTTTGCCGGTCTTGTGCCATGTCCTTGGTGATGCCAGCGCCCAGGAAGATTCAGCGCGAGTTCTAGACCAACTCAGAAATAAGGTGCAGTTAAGAGTCCTTCCAAATGGCATGCGGGTAATTTTTTACCATCGTGCCGTCGATGGACAGAAAGCAGTCCCCGTTTTTTCCTCCGTTTTGGCAGTGCGTGTTGGCGGAGTCGACGAGGCTATCGGTCATACTGGAATTGCTCATATGCTCGAACATATGGCATTTAAGGGCACTCCTGAGGTTGGCACCCGAGACTATGGACGAGAGAAGGTGCTTCTCGCGGAACTCGAAGACATTGCGCGACAATTTGCTCCGGATGGTTCCATCCCGCAGGAATTTCGCGAAAAGTGGAATGTCATTCAATCAGAGCTTAAGGGGTTATGGGTGACCGATGGATTTACCCGGGAGTATGAGAAGCGTGGCGCCACCGGTATGAATGCGACCACCGGCACTGAACTTACCCGTTACTATGTAAGTATGCCTCGTTCGGCCTTTGAGTTTTGGTGCTCGATGGAGTCAGAACGAATCCTACACCCGGTGATGCGCCAATTCTACCAGGAGCGGGATGTCGTTGGGGAAGAACGACGCATGCGTTACGAGGACGACCCTGGTGGCAAGCTCTATGAAAACTTACTTGCAGCAGCCTTTCGCGCCTATCCATATCGCAATCCCGTCATTGGATATGAGTTTGATTTGCGGAAACTCACCGCGACCATGGTGGAGGATTTTCATAGCCAGTACTATTCGCCGGATAATATGGTTTTAAGTTTGGTCGGTGATGTTGATGCCGATAAGGATATTGACCTTATACAGCAATATTTTGGGCGAATTCCTGCTTCAAAGGTCAAGCCGCTCAGAACCCCGGTTAGAGAGCCGCCGCAAGAGGGAGAGCGTCGCTTTAGCATAGATTTGCCTTCAGCCCCGCTTATGCAGGTTGCCTATCATAAGCCGGCGTATCCAAACCCGGATGATGTGCCAATTTCCATGATGGCGGAGATATTGGCCGGAAGTAAGGTATCTCCCCTTTATGTTGAATTGGTCAAAAAGAGGCAACTAGCCATTTCAGTGAGCTACTATGAGGCTCCCGGACAGGCAGCTCCCAATCTATTAGTGTTCAGTTTTGTTCCGCGGGCCCCTCACACAAGCGCCGATGTATTGGCGGCGTTTGACGACGTCTTGCGGGGATTTAGGGCGCAACAGGTGGATGCGAATTTAATGAATGTTGCTAAACGCTCATTGGCGGTTGATTACCTTTCCGAGTTGCGCTCAAGCCTTGATTTTGCCGAGCTTCTTGCAAGCACGGAATTACTTTTTGGAAGTTGGACCGAGGTGTTGGATTGGTATGACTTGGCAATGCAGGTAACACAGTCTGATGTGCAGCGGGTTGCGAGCAAGTACTTGCTGTCTCGGGCGAGAACTATTGGCGAGATTCGGTCGGTAAGATGATAACCAAGCGGTGGTATAGAGTATTGCTCGTAGTTTCTCTTCTTGCTTTTTCAGGAGCTTGCTCAACTGTTGAACGGCCCCTTGTTGCGACCACTCCCCAAGGTACATCGGCTGTATTAGGAAGCAAGCCAGGGGAATGGCAAGCAAGGACAGATACTATAGAACAATGGCAACTGAGAAACGGGTTGAAGGTGGTGTTCCTTGAAAACAATGAATTGCCATTGGTTTCAGGCGTGCTTTACATGCGGGGTGGCAGCCTGTGGGAGGGGCCGCGGGAAGTTGGTCTTGCGGGTGCCATGGGAGATCAATTAAGGCAAGGTGGCGCGGGGGACTTTTCTGCCGACGCCCTTGATGCGAAGTTGGAGTCTTTGGCCGCGAGTATTGGGAGTGGGTTTGGCCAAGAGTTTGGGAAGGTTTCTTTCGGTTGCTTGGCCTCCGACCTACCTCAAGTATTTAAGCTTTTTTCAGATGTGGTGAGGCGGCCACGGTTCGAATCATCGCGACTCAACTTGTGGAAGGCGCAGAGAATTGAGGAAATACGGAGACGGACTGACGATCCAAGCACGATAGCCTCAATTGCTTTTAGCCAGTTGTTGTATGGAACTAGCCCCTACGGAAGGGTCTTAGTTGAAGAAGATGTTGCAAGAGTCACCAGAGCTGGACTGCAGGCCATGTATCATCGCTATGTTCAACCCGGGGAGGCAACTTTGGCGATTACCGGCATGATTGATCGTCAAAAGCTTGAGGTGCTTGTGCAAGATTTCTTTGGCGAGTGGCGGAATGAACTTGCTCCACCGGGTGAAGCGCCGCCGGTCAACTATACTCCGGAGGCGGGCATATATTTTATTCAACAACCACTGGCGCAAGCAACGGTATATCTTGGACAGCAGGGAGTTCAGCGCCTCAGTCCGGATTATTTAGCAATAGATGCGTTTAACTCTATTTTTGCCTCCGGGGGGTTCGGTTCGTTACTAATGCGGCGAGTGCGTTCCGAACTTGGTCTCGCCTATTC